>NZ_JBNAFX010000019.1:46484-81685 GCF_049800895.1 Leisingera sp. S232
TTTCTCCCTGTCTCCCCGCCCTTCTTTTTCTGTGTGGGGGCGGGGGGCGCCCCCCCCCCCCCCCCCCGCGCCGCGCCTTTGGCGCGGCGCTTGGCCCAACCAGAACGGCTTTCGCAAGGAAGCCGGGAATGGGCGGGAGCGGCCCGGTTGCGAAACCCGCCTACCGTTGCCCCTCGCGCAACCATGCCGCAACGATGAAAAAGGACGCCAGCAGCAGTGCCAGCCAGCCAGGCAGCAACGGGCCCTGGCTGACCGAGAGTGTCTCATAGGCGTCCCGCGGGGTCAGGCCGATCCAGCCACGGCCTGAAGCCGGGCGCCCGGCCCGCACGTTGCGCAAGACGGGTAAGCCGTCCTCCAGCCGCAAAACCCCGCCGCGCAGGGGGGCCAGGACCGGCGCCAGCAATGTGTCTGTGGCAATGGTTTCCTCAAACTCTTTCGGTGCCGCGGGCCCCAGCCCGGCAACCGCGTTCGCCTGCCCCTCCTGCAAGCGGTACAACCCCTGTTCCGGCCCTTCATAGCGGGCTTCCCAAAGACCCGGGGCAGTCTGGCGCAGCGCCAGTTCCACTGTGGAACCGTCCGGATTGGTGACCGTCACCGGGCCTATGCGATGCGACAGGCTGCGGCGCAAAATGCGCATCTGCTGGCCGCTGGCCTCCGCCCAGAGCGCTTCTTCCTCCAGTTCCGGCTCCTTCATCATCCAATGGGCAAGCCGGCGCAGCAGCTCCAGCTGCGGCCCGCCGCCCTCATATCCGCGGCTCCACAGCCAGGCGTGGTCCGAGGCCAGCAGGGCAACCCGGCCTTCGCCCACCCGGTTCAGCACCAGCAAAGGGCGTTCTCCGGCACCGCTCATCAACACATGCCCCTCTGGTGCGCGCAATTCTATCTGGCGCAGCCAGCGGCCCCAGTCTGTTTCGCCTTCCAGTCCGGATGTGACCGGATGCTGCTGGCCCAGATCCGTGATCGCAGGCCGGAACGCCTGCTCCAGAACCCGTGCCGAAGGCTCGGCCGGCAGGATCAGCGACAGGGGCGAGCGATAGATGCTGTCGGCGCTGGCAAAATCGGGGCCGGCCGCCACCAGCACGGCGCCGCCGTTCATCGCGTAATTGGCCACATTGTCCAGATAGACCGCCGGCAGGATGCCGCGCCGCTTGTAACGGTCAAAGATGATCAGGTCGAAATCCTCGATTTTTTCCAGGAACAGCTCGCGCGTCGGAAAAGCGATCAGCGACAGTTCCTCGACCGGCACCCCATCCTGTTTTTCAGGCGGTCGCAGGATGGTGAAATGCACCAGATCCACAGCGCTGTCGGACTTCAGAAGGTTGCGCCAGGTGCGCCCGCCTGCATGCGGTTCGCCCGATACCAGCAGAACCCGCAGCCGGTCGCGCACCCCGTTGATCTGCACCAGTGCGGCGTTGTTGCGCGCGGTCAGCTCCCCCGGTTCCTCAGGCACGCTGAACTGGATCACATTGCGGCCGCCGTGCTGCAGCACCATCGGCAGTTCAAAATCGACACCAACCGGCAGGGTAAACCGCTGCGGTGGCCCGCCCGCGACAGAGACCGCAAGCTCTGCAAATCCGCCCTCAGATGGCACCGCGCCTTGATCCTCGATCCTGAGCGTCAATTTCACCGGCTCGCCGATGATGGCAAAGCCGGGTGCATTCCTGACAATCAGGCGCCGGTCCCAGTCGTCTTCGCGGCCTGTCAGCAACAGGTGCATCGGTGCAGGCAGGTGCACCGGCAGGTCCGCGTCATGCACCTGCCCGTCGGACAGGGCGATGATCCCGGCTACCCGCGCCCGCGGCTCATCGGCCAGCGCCTGCGTGACGGCTGTCATCAGCCGTGTGCCTTCGGCGCCTTCGCCATCCGCCACCGTGACCCAGCGTACTTCTGTGCCGGGACGCGCTGCCAGCGCCGCCTTCAGTTGGCTGCGTGCGCCTGCCATCTGTCCGGGTCGGTCCCGAAGCTGCTGGCTGGCGGTCTGGTCTTCTGCCACGATCACAATGTCGCTGAGAGGCGCGCGGTCCTCGCTCTGATGCACCGGACCTGACAGCGCGGCGAGCAGCACCAGCGCCGCCAAAGCCCGCAAGGCCCAGCCAGAGAGGCCTTTCCACACGCCCAGCAACAAGGCTGCCAGTGTCACGCCACCGATGGCCCAAATCACAGACCAGGGCAGCAGGGGGTCGAACAGGATCGTTTGTGTCATGAAGTCACCCCTATTGCCCCAGCCGGTCCAGCAGGGCCGGGACATGCACCTGGTCGGATTTGTAATTGCCTGTCAGCACATGCATCACCAGGTTGACGCCAAAGCGGTAGGCCAGCTCCCGCTGGCGTTCTCCGGCATAGCCGCGCCCCACTGGCAGCAAGGGGCGCCCGTTGCTGTCCACTGCCCAGGCCGCGGCCCAGTCGTTGCCGCCAATCACCACCGGTGTTACCCCGTCGTTCAGATTGCGGAAGGGGATGCCCTCGGCCTGTTCTGCATCAGGCGGTGCAGCTTCGACCCAGACAGGGCCGCGCCCGTGGCGGCCAGGGAAGGCCTGCAGCAGGTAAAAGGCACGCGTCAGCACATGGTCTGCAGGCACCACTTCCAGCGGCGGGATATCCAGCGGCAGCGCAATCTGCTGCAGCCGCCGTGCCGCCGGGCTGGTGGCGCCAGAGGCCGTCAAATCGGCATCACGGGTGTCAAACAGGATCATCCCACCGGCCCGCAAATAAGTGTTGAGCTTTGCATAAGCTTCGGACGACGGCAGTGGCTGATCGCGTGTGATAGGCCAATACAGCAACGGGAAGAACGCCAGCTCATCCCGTTCCAGATCAATGCTGACGGGGGCGGCGGGCTCCACCGAAGTACGCAGAAACAGCGTGTCCGTCAGCCCGCGCAGCCCCGCTGCGGCAACCTTGTCTACCTGTGCGTCTCCCGTCAGCACATGTGCCAGCACCAGTTCCGAGGCAAGTCCAGCAGCCGTCAGATAGTCCAATGCGCTGTCCTCCACCGGCTGCAGGGGTTGCGCCTGCACGTCCTGTGGCAGGGCAAGGCCCGAAAGCCCAATTGCCGCTGCCAGCGCCGCAGTTCGGGCGCGCGCCAGCAGGCCGGAGACCGCCAGCGTGCCCAGCACATCCAGCGCCAGAAGCCCCAGCGCCAGTGCCAGCAACACACCACCCATCGGCAGCGCCTGTGGCGCGCCATAGCCGCTGACAGCAACCGAGGCAGGCCAGCGCGCGGCTGACAGTTCGTCGCCCTGGCGCAGAACATTGCGCGCCAGCATCCGGCGCCCGCTGTCATAGATCCCGGGCCGCAGCTGCGGCCCGGCGGGGGCCGCCACCAGGTCAGGACCCGCCACGCCAGGCAGCGTTTCCGCGGCTTCCATGCGGCCAAAGCCGTCCAGCACCTGCAGCGGCGTCCAGGTGGTCCCTTCCAGGTCTTCCGCCTTGGGGGCCGCGGCGGAGGAGGACACCGCCAGCCGCTCCAGCATGGATACGAACAGGCCCGACAGCGGCAGATTGCTCCATTCGGCGTTGGCGGTCACGTGAAACAGCACCACCTGACCCTGGCCCAGTGTCTTGCGGGTGACCAGCGGCGTGCCATCGGCCAGTTCCGCAATCACCCGGTCCGCCAGTTCCGGGTCCGGCTGCGCCACCACCTGCGAGCGGACCGACACTTCGCCTGGACTCTCCAGCCCGAAAAAGGGCGAGGTCTCACCAAATGGTGCCAGCGTTTTCGGCTCTCCCCAGCTCATGGCGCCGCCGATACTGCGGCCGCCGATGCGCAGCCGCACCGGCATCAGCGGCTCCTCGCCAGCGCGGGCGGTGTCGCTGGCGGCCAGTCGCGACCCGGCAAACCGCAGCAAAAGGCCGCCGTTTTCGACCCATTCAATGACCGCCTCTTCCTGCGCCGGTGCCAGTCGCGCCACATCGGCCAAGACGATCACATCCGGGTTGGCGGGCAGCAGGTCTGCCAGCGCGCCTTCCAGCAGCTCCGCCGAAGGCGCCAGCGCTTGGCGCAGGTAATGCATCGGCGACAAGAGCGCCAAGCCTTCATCGGCGCTTTGCGACGACACCAGCGCCACTTCGCGGCGGCGCAGGCTGTCATCCGTGAGGGCCACCGCACCGGCGGAATTCGCACCCCGGATTTCAAACCGGGACAGCCGCGCCCGCAGTTCGGCGGGCAGCGACAGTTCTGCGGTGGCCGTGCGGGCGCCATCAGCAAACCGCAGCGGCAGCGAAGCCAGGCTGCGCTCGGTGCCGCCTGGATCCTTGCCCTGCGCGACCACTGAAATCTCCTGTGCCGCGCCGGCGCGGCTGCGCTGCGCGGTCAGCGCGATCGCACTGCCGGTGTAACTGGCAGGCAGCAGCCCCAGCACCGGCAGAGGCTGTTCAAAAACCTCTATGTCCCCGCGACGGCTCAGTGCCTCTATCAGTTCTCCGTGGTCGGCATAATCCAGCCCGTCACTGAACCAGACCGTGTCAAAACCACCCTCGACCCCGTTAATGGCCTCCAATGCCTGCGCCAGCTGCTCTGGTCCCGGTTGCCAGGGCAGCGGCGCCAGCCCGGCCAGCTGCCGCTGCCAGCCGCTGGCCGCGCGGAACTGCAATGGCTCGGGCGCGGTCAGCTGCAGCAAGGCGGCGGGGCGCTCAGCCCGGCCAGCTTCCTCCAGCTGCGCCCGGGCCTGGGCGACGGTCTGCTTCCAGCCCGCCGCGCCGCCCCAGCTGGCGTCCATCACAATCAGTACTGGCCCGCTGCCGCCACCGTCCTCGGCAGCAGGGTTCAGCACCGGCCCGGAAAGCCCGATGATTGCGGCGGCCACTGCCGCGAACCGCAGCAGCAAGAGCCACCAGGGCGTGCGGTCCGACAGGCTTTCGTCATCTTTCAGGCCCAACAACAGTGTCACTGCCGGAAACGCCTGGCGTTTAGGCGCGGGCGGGATGGCCCGCAAAAGCAACCACAGCAGCGGCAGCCCCAGCAGTCCCAGCAAAAGCCAGGGCGCGGTAAAGCCGATGCCTGCAATCATGGTCATGGCGCGGTCCGTTCCAATGCGTGATAGAGCCACATCAGCGCCGTCTGCGCCGGATCGCCCGTGTGGTGCTGGCTGAACCGCCACCCGGCCTCGCGGCACAGCCGTTCCAGCGCGCTGCGCCGTTCCGCCAGCCGGTCCAGATACCGCTCCTGCAAGGCGGAGGCCTTCAGTGTTTCATGTGTGACGCCGCCAGCCATGCTTTCAAACAGGGTGCGGCCAGAGAAGGGAAAGGCTTCCTCCGCCGGGTCAAGCACCTGCAGCAGAACGCCCCGGACACCGCGCGCCGCGGCCTTTGACAGCGCCTGTTCGACCGGTTCATACGGACCCAGAAAGTCAGAGATAAACAGCGCGCGCGCATGTGGGATCAGCGCCCGGTGGCCGGGTGGGGCGTACTCTTCGTTGCTGTCATCGGACAGGGCCTCAGCCAGCCGCAGGATCTGCACATTGCCGCGCCGTGGCGGCAGGGCGCCGCCGGTCAGGCCCACCCGCTCGCCGGCCTGCAGCATCAGCACCGCAGCTGCAAGGCCCAGCAGCCTTGCGCGCTCTGCCTTCTGCGGCAGTTTGGAGGCTGAGGCAAAACGCATCGAGGCGCCGGTATCCACCCACAGATGCACTGTTTGCGCAATCTGCCATTCCCGTTCCCGCACGTATTGAACATCGCCCATGGCGGACCGGCGGTGGTCGATCATCCGGCGGCTGTCGCCGGCCTGGGCCGGGCGGTACTGCCAGAAGTTATCGCCTGTGCCGGCTCGGCGGCGGCCGTGTTCGCCCATCAGCACCGATCCGGCCAGATGCCGTGCCTGTACCAAGAGAGGCGGCAGGGCGCTGGCTTCGGCCTCCGCCCGGTGCCGCAATCCCGTTGCAGCCTCAGAGGCAGCAGGCCTGGTCACGCGGCGGCCCCGGTCCGGGCCAGTTCGCGTGCGGTTTCAGCAATCAGCGCAGCCAGGCTGTCGCCGCGCGCCCGGGCCGCAAAATTCAGCTGCATCCGATGGCTCAGCACCGGTTTCGCCATGTCCAGCACATCCTCTGCGTTGGGCGCCAGCCGCCCCTGCAGCAGTGCCCGCGCGCGAACCGCCAGCATCAGCGCCTGCGCGGCCCGCGGGCCCGGTCCCCAGGCCACGGTCTGGGCCACACGGTCCGAGACATCCGGCTCATCGGGGCGGAAGGCCCGCACCAGATCAAGGATCATCTCCACCACGGTTTCGCCGACTGGCATCCGCCGCAGCAGGGTCTGCGCCGCGATCAGCTCATCTGTGGTGAAGACCTGATAGGCCTCGGCCTCTTCGGCGCCGGTGGTGGCCAGCAAAATATCCCGCTCGGTCGCCCGGTCCGGGTAATTCACATCGATCTGCAGCAGGAAACGATCCAGCTGCGCTTCGGGCAGCGGATAGGTGCCTTCCTGTTCAATCGGGTTCTGGGTTGCCAGCACATGAAACGGTGTCCCCAGCGGCCGGTCTTCGCCGGCGACCGTCACCATCCGCTCCTGCATTGCCTGCAGCAGCGCCGACTGGGTACGGGGGCTGGCGCGGTTGATCTCATCTGCCATCAAGAGCTGGCAGAACACCGGCCCCGGCACAAAACGGAATGACCGGTGGCCGTCTGCTGCCGTGTCCAGAACTTCTGAGCCCAGAATATCGGCAGGCATCAGGTCCGGTGTGAACTGGATGCGGCTGCCATCCAGCCCCATCACCGCGCTGAGGGTTTCCACCAGCCGGGTCTTGCCGAGGCCGGGCAGGCCGATCAGCAGCCCATGGCCACCGCACAAAAGGACCGACAGGGTGAGATCCACCACCCGCTCCTGTCCGATAAAGCGCTTGGTGATCGATTCGCGCGCCTGTTGCAGCTTCGCTTCCAGCGCTTCGATGCCGGCCAGCAGATCGTCGGGTTCGGGCATGACATTCCTCGTTTCACGGATATATGGTGTCACTCTATCGTGCTGACAGGAAATGGCAAAAGCAATGAGCGGACAAAACCCCGTGACCCCTGACGCTGAGGGCATCGCCGCAGCCGCCAAAGCGGCCGGAAAAGGCAAGGGGTTGCCGCCCGTTCACCTGTGGAACCCGCCGTTCTGCGGCGATCTGGACATCCGCATCGCCCGCGACGGCAGCTGGCACTACCTTGGCACCCCCTTCACCCGGTTCGAGCTGGTCAAGCTGTTTGCCTCCATTCTCAAACTGGAGAACGGCAAGTATTTCCTGGTCACCCCGGTTGAGAAAGTGGGAATCACGGTCGAAGATGCGCCGTTTGTGGCCGTTGATTTCGATGTTGCCGGGCAGGGGCGCGATCAGGTGATCACTTTCACCACCAATGTGGGGGACACCACTGCCGCAGGCGCAATGCATCCGATTCGTGTCGAGCGTGACAGCAGCACCGGCGAACCTTCTCCTTATGTCATGGTGCGCGCAGGCCTGGAGGCGCGTATCGACCGCAAGAGCTTCTACCGGCTTGCCGAGCTGGGAGAGCACCATCAGGACTGGTTCGGGGTCTGGTCCGCAGGGGAATTTTTCCCGCTGATCGCCTCTGCCGAGCTGGACGCAGGCTGAACCCGGCGGCGGTATTCTGCCGCTCATGGGTCCAGCGTTGCTGCTGTGCCTTGCAGTAAACAGACAATGCATTGTTTTCTGTATCTTGGCCTCACGGATTCGCCCGCGCTAAACCTCCGTGAAGCCAGGAGGACCCGATGCCAAGATTCGCCGCCAACATCTCGATGCTGTTTGCCGAGCTGCCTTACCTTGACAGGTTTCAGGCCGCCGCCGCTGCAGGGTTCGAAGCGGTAGAGATCCTGTATCCTTATGAACTGGCAGCCAAGGAAACCCAGCGGGCGCTGCTCGCAAACGGGCTGGAGCTTTTGCTGATCAACGCACCGCCGCCGAATTATACCGGCGGCATGCCCGGTTATGCGGCAGTGCCAGAAGGGGCCGACCGCTTCCAGCGCGACATTCGCAGGGTGCTGCGATATGCCGAGGCGCTGAAGGCCGGAAAGATCCACGTTATGGCAGGCTATGCCAAGGGGGCAGCGGCGCAGAAGACCTTTGTGGCGAACCTGCAATGGGCTGCCGACCGGGCGCCCGCCCAGCAGTTCACCATCGAGCCTTTGAACAGCGGCGACCAGCCTGGCTATTTCCTCGATGACTATAATCTGGCGGCAGAAATTCTGGCCGCCGTGGACCGGCCCAATGTCGGGCTGCAGTATGACGCTTACCACGCCCAGCTGATCCACGGCGACGCGGCCAAAGTGTGGGAAACTTTTGGCAAACAGGCCGTGCATGTGCAGATCGGCGCAGCGCCCGGACGCTGCGAGCCGGGCACCGGTCCGGTGGATTTTCAGGAGCTGTTTGCCGCCATCGACGCAGATGGTTATGAAGGCTGGGTCAGTGCCGAGTACTCGCCTTCGACCAAACGGACCGAGGACAGTCTCGCCTGGATGTGCTGACCTGCCGCAGAGATCTGACGCATACGTTATTTGGAATGCGTCTCGAGGTCTGCAAATGAGAGGCGCAAGCCAAATAGAGGACACTGCCCATGCTGCCTGCGCGTTATGCCCCGGTTTTGTTTAGTCTGATCCTGTCGGGGATGATGTCCTTGATCGTGACAGGCGTTGCCACGCTGCGGGCGCTTGGCCCGGTGGAGGGGTTTTCAGAAGCCTGGATGGGCGCGTGGAGCCTCAGTTGGCCTGTGGCCTTTGCAGTCGCTTTCACCGCCTCGCCTCTGGTGCGCAAGCTGGTGTCCAAACTGGTAAAACAGCCGCCGGAGAGGTGATCCGGCAGCGCTGATCCGGCAGCGGAGCACTCCCGCCCGCTGCTGGCCGCATCTACGATGCATCCGCAGCCGTTGGGCGTGGCGCCGCTGGCGCGGCGCGCCGGGTTCCTGCTGAGAAGCCCCTACGGGCAACTGTACCCTTGAGAGGCGATCGTGAGTGTTTTCAGTCCGGGTCGCGTCGAGGACAAGCTGCGCTGTCCGCGTCGAGACAGCGTCTCCCTTGACGCGGAGCGGAAAGGTTGCGGCGCGCGCTGCGCCGCGTCAGCGGCGCCATGCCCAACGGGATGAGATCGTCAGATCGAAGCCGGGCGGGAGCCCCCCGCCCACGTCCCGGAAGGTTCCTTAGTGGGCTTCTGCCCAGTTCTGTCCGCGGCCGGCATCCACCACCAGTTTCACGTCCAGATGCACCGCAGGATCGGCGGCGTTTTCCATCACCCGGCGGGCGGTTTCTATGGTCTCCTCCACCGCTGCTTCGGGCACTTCGAACAGCAGTTCGTCGTGCACCTGCAACAGCATCCGCGCGGGCAGATGGGCGATGGCCTGCGGCATCCGGATCATTGCCCGGCGGATCACATCCGCAGCTGTACCCTGGATTGGTGCGTTGATCGCGGCGCGCTTGGCAAACCCTGCCTTCGGCCCCTTGGCGTTGATCTCCGCGGTGTGGATCTTGCGGCCGAACAGGGTCTGCACATAGCCATGCTCCTTGGCGAATTCCACCGTGGAATCCATATACTTGCGGATGCCCGGGAACCGTTCGAAATAGCGGTCGATGAAGCCCTGCGCGTCCTTGCGCGGAATGCGCAGGTTGCGCGCCAGGCCAAAGCCCGAAATGCCGTAGATTACACCAAAGTTGATCGCCTTGGCCTGGCGGCGGATCTCCGGCGTCATCTCTTCCAGCGGCACCTCGAACATTTCCGACGCGGTCAGCGCGTGAATATCAACGCCTTCCGCAAAGGCCTGCTTCAGCGCATCGATCCCGGCCATATGCGCCAGAATCCGCAGTTCGATCTGGCTGTAGTCGAGCGACAAGAGCACATTGCCTGTCTCCGCCACAAAGGCCTCGCGGATGCGGCGGCCTTCCTCGGTGCGCACAGGGATGTTCTGCAGGTTCGGATCGGTCGAGGCCATGCGGCCGGTGCTGGCCCCGGTCTGTGCATAAGATGTATGCACCCGGCCCGTATCCGCATTGATATGGTCCTGCAACGCATCCGTATAGGTCGATTTCAGCTTGCTCAGCTGGCGCCAGTCCATCACCCGGGCAGGCAGATCATGTTCGGTGGCCAGATCCTCCAGAATATCCGCGCCGGTGGAATACTTGCCGTTCTTGCCTTTCTTGCCGCCGGGCAGGGCCATCTTGTCAAACAGGATTTCTCCCAGTTGCGCAGGTGAACCGACATTGAACGTCTCTCCCGCCAGCTCGTGGATTTCGGCCTCCAGCCCGGCCATCTTCTGGGCAAAGGCGTTGGACATGCGCGACAGCGTATCGCGGTCCACCTTGATGCCGTTGCGCTCCATATCCGCCAGCACCGGCACCAGCGGCCGTTCCAGCGTTTCATAGACGGTGGTGACCTGCTCCTGATGTAGCTGCGGTTTGAACAGTTGCCACAGGCGCAGGGTGATATCGGCGTCCTCAGCCGCATAGGGCACCGCGTCGTCTATCGGCACCTTGTCAAAGGTGATCGCCGATTTGCCAGAGCCCAAGAGCGGTTTGATCGGGATCGGGGTATGGTCCAGATACCGCTCCGACAGCGCGTCCATGCCATGCCCGTGCATGCCGGCATGCAACGCATAAGACATCAGCATAGTGTCATCGACCGGTGCCACATCCACGCCGTAACGGTGCAGGATCTTGGCGTCGTATTTCATGTTTTGGCCGATCTTGAGGATCGCCGGATCCTCAAGAACCGGTTTCAGCATCGCCAGGGCTTCTGCCAGCGGCATCTGCCCTTCAGACAGGCCTTCACCGCCGAACAAATCATCGCTGCCCGCCTTGTGGGTCAGCGGGATATAGCAGGCCTCGCCGGCCTCCACACACAGCGAGACGCCAACCAGATCCACCACCATGTCATCCAGCCCGGTGGTTTCGGTATCCACCGCCACCCAGCCGCGCTGGCGGATGCGGTCGATCCAAACCTGCAAGGCCGCTGCATCACGGACGCATTCATATTTTTCTTTATCAAAGGGAATTGCTTCCGGCACAGCTGCCACTGCGGCCGCTGGTGCCTCCGGGATGGCGGGGGCGTCCATGCCCAGCTGATCGGCCATGCGTTTCGAAAGCGTGCGGAACTCCATTTCGCTGAGGAAGGTCAGCAGCGCCTCTGCAACCGGCTCCTTCACCTCCAGATCGTCCAGGGTGAAATCCAGCTCCATATTGCAGTCCAGCTGCACCAGCTTCTTCGACAGCTCGATCTGGTCGCGCATCTCGATCAGGGTCTGGCGGCGCTTGGGCTGCTTGATCTCTTCGGCGCGGTCCAGAAGTGTCTCCAGATCGCCGAACTCATTGATCAGCAAGGCAGCCGTTTTGATCCCGATCCCGGGCGCCCCCGGCACGTTGTCGACGCTGTCGCCCGCCAGCGCCTGAACATCCACCACCCGGTCGGGGCCGACACCGAATTTCTCTTGCACGCCGTCGCTGTCGATGCGCTTGTTCTTCATCGCATCCAGCATCTCGACGCCGCCGCCGACCAGCTGCATCAGGTCCTTGTCCGAGGAGATAATAGTGCAGCGCCCGCCCGCATCCCGCGCCTGATGCGCGAGCGTGGCGATGATGTCGTCGGCCTCGAACCCCTCAACCTCCTTGCAGGCGATGTTGAACGCCTTGGTGGCTTCGCGAGTCAGCGGGAACTGCGGCACCAGATCCTCGGGTGCCGGCGGGCGATTGGCCTTGTACTGATCGTACATCTCATTGCGGAACGACTTGCCCGAATGGTCAAAGATCACGGCCACATGGGTCGGCGCATCGGGGCCTTTGTTATCCTCGACCTGCTTGAACAGCATGTTGCAGAAACCGGCCACGGCACCAATCGGCAGCCCGTCGGATTTGCGCGTCAGCGGCGGCAGCGCGTGATAGGCGCGGAAGATGAAGGCCGAGCCGTCGATCAGATGCAGATGGCAGCCCTTGCCGAATTGTGTTCCGCTCATAGTGCTGTTCCCCGGTTCATTCGCGCGTGATAGATTTGACAGTGTTATTCAGTATCCCGCCGCTGTCCGCAATCGCCCTGTTGCCCGCTGCTGCCAGTATGGTCGCACGCAGATGTGATCCGGCGGTCAGTCGGCGCGATTGCGCAGGGTGCCGGGCTGCGGCTAAGTGGTTGCCATGCCAAGACTTGTTTTGCCCTTCGTCCTCTTGTTTCTGACCGCCTGCCGCGAAGACGTCAGGATGCTCACAGGACAGGAGATACAATCCCTCTTCACCCATGACCGCAAGATCGCCTTCACACGGCTGAGCTTTGCCGGCTCCGCGTTGCTGCGGGTGGACGGCACGTTTGAAGTCAGCATTCCCCGCCTGGGTGAGGACACCGGCACCTGGTGGCTGGACGGCGACCGGATCTGCAGCCGCTGGGCAGAGTTCCGCAAAGGCCAGGATCTGTGTGCCCTGGCCGGAGCGCTGCCTGACGGAACCTACCGCGGCATGTTTGCCGCCTCCGGTACCCGGCTGGGCGATTTCTGGTTCGTCGATTGAGCTTTCAGCCCGGGTGCAATCAAAACACCCCCAACGCCAGCCCCGCGCCCATTGCCAGCCCCAGCTCGCGGCAGGCCTCCAGCTGATCTTCGGGGATCACCTTCTCTGCCAGAATGGCCTCCGGGGTCTGCGCATGGGTGCAGATGATCAGCGGCTGCTGCACCTCTTTCAGGCGCCAGCCGGTGGCAATCCGCGCGCATTGCCGCGCTGCGTTTTCACCGTCTGATCCGGCACAGACCATCTGCGCATAGGGTCGCCCCTCGATCTGACCCAGCACCGGATAATAGCATCGGTCAAAGAATTCCTTCATCTGGCCGGACAGGGCCGCCAGGTTTTCCGGCGCGCAGAACAGGTAGCCATCCGCCGCCAGCAGATCCTCTGCTCCGGTGTCCTCGGCGCGCTTCAGAACGGTTTCGATCTCATCCCGCGCCGCTTCAGCCGCAGCTTGCGCCATCCGGCGGCTGCCGCCGGTGCGGCTGTGGTAGACGATCAGAAACTGTGCCATCAGCCGCAGCCCATGTGGTCAGCATAGAGAGGAAAAGCCCGGATCACTCCGCCGCCTTGGCCGCATCCTCATAGATGAATTTGCAGTCGCAATAGGGGCATTCGACCCAGCCCTGTTCTTCGGGGATCTGCAGATACACGCGCGGATGACCCAGCGCACCCTCGCTGCCGTCGCAGGCCACCTTGCGGCTGTTCACGGTCCTGGTTTCCGGCGCGTCAGGGCTAGGGGCGGTGCTCATGGCTGGCGATCCTTTCACTTTTCAGCTAGGCGCATTTATGAGCCAAGGAAAAACCGGGGGCAAGAGCGGCGATGAGTACAGATGCAATCCGTATCGAAGCTTTGCGCAAAATCTACAAGGGCCACAAAGGCCAGCCAGAGAAACACGCCCTGAAAGGTGTGGATCTGACCGTTCCGCGCGGTTCAGTCTTTGGTCTGCTTGGCCCCAATGGTGCGGGCAAGTCGACGATGATCAACATTCTGGCAGGGCTGGTGCGCAAGACTTCCGGCGCGGTGTCGATCTGGGGTTTTGACCAGGACGAAAACCCCCGTCAAAGCCGTGCCGCCATCGGCGTGATGCCGCAGGAACTGAACCTGGATCCCTTCTTTACCCCACGCGGCGCGCTGGAGGTGCAGGCAGGGCTCTACGGCGTGCCGAAATCCGAACGCCACAGCGACGAAATTCTGCGGATGATCGGGCTGGAGGACAAGGCAGAGGCCTATGCCCGCACCCTCTCAGGTGGCATGCGGCGGCGGCTGCTTTTGGGCAAGGCGCTGGTCCACCGGCCCAGCGTCCTGGTGCTGGACGAACCCACCGCAGGCGTCGACATCGAACTGCGCCAGATGCTGTGGGAGAACATCCGCAAACTGAATGCGCAGGGCATGACCATCATCCTCACCACCCACTATCTGCAGGAAGCCGAGGAGATGTGCGACGAGATCGCCATCATCAACCAGGGCGAAGTGGTCGCGCGCGACACGACCGCGCGCCTGCTGGGCCGTCTTGATGCCAAGACCATGGTGGTGCACCCCGCAGTGCCGGTGACCAAGCTTCCACAGGGGCGCGGGATCGAAGCCGAACTGCGCCCGGACGGCTCTGTCGCCCTGCGCTACCGCAGCCAGGCCACCAGCGCCGAAGATGTGCTGGCCGCAGTTCATGCGGCGGGGATTTCAATCCGCGACGTAAAAACCGAAGAGGCGGATCTGGAAGATGTCTTCCTGTCGCTGACCAAGGCGGGGTGAAAGAAAGATCGGCGCAGCACGGGTTCATGTCCTGAATTTGGGTGGCAAGCAGCCAAATGCCTTTATGAAACACAGAAATTATATGCCTTGGCTTGCTACTTTAGCTGAAAATGGATGTGGTCATCATGCCGTGCCGCACGGCAGCCTTGGAAGCGGATTTTTGGATGCGGCACATTCAGCGCCTGAACCAGATGGGGCTCAATAAAGATTTTCCCGACTTTTTCGTGCCGTGCGAGAATCTGCAGAACGGCTCTGTTACGGACCGCATCCAGATTGTAGCTGCGCCACATGGGTTGCAACATGCCGAAATCCCATCTGAGAGTTGGCCAGGTTTTGGCGCATTCTGACGGACCTTGCTCAAAGGCAAAGTAGCCTATCGGTGACCGTGTCGAACCCGGCAGGTACCCTGCTTCGCTTCTATAATAAAGTGCGATATCAACTTTCTCGCCATCATCATGCGAAAGATGGGGCACGAGCGGAAAGCCGTCAAAGAACGGAAAATTTGCATCCAACACCAGCGTCTTTGTATCGGGGAACCGCCGGTCCATCTCCTCGGCGGTCTCTGCCAGAATATCGGCGAGTTCGGGCGTGACATAGTTTCGATTCAGAGTGCAATACATCCAGTTCTGGACGTGGAGTGGCCCGCGATCCATACAGCTCAGGGCAACACGGCCAAAGCTAGGCGCTATCCACGCTGCTGCCACTGTCAAAAGGGCGTATGCAAATACAAATGCGATCAGTCGACGCTGAAAGAATACAGCAATGAGCCATGCTAATCCGCCGATCTGGGTCAGGACTGTCAGGAACAATACGAGACTTGAATGAGCAAGGAAACGAAGCATCTCGCATACATGCCAATTCACGGTCCGGCCAACAACCTTCATTTATTCTCTGAGCCTGCTCCAAGTCGCAGCTCTTTCATAATGCGGCGGCGGCTGAATTTGTGACCTTCGGGCAAAATACAATGCATAGTCAGGTAAAGCTCTCTGCAATTTTTTGCAGCTTCCCTTTCCGGCGGTTTTCGCAATGCCGTATTGTGTGCTCTAGGGATTGCAGGGCCATGCGCGTGGGGGCAGTTTGTGAAGGGGGCCAATTGCCTGGTCAGACCGACCGGACAATTGCGTGCAGAGCTGCCCGCTGCAATGGGCACCCTTCAGCCTGAAGCCCGCCCCCAACCCCTCACCCCCGATCAATCCGTGCCTGATAGCAGTTGTTGCGCGACGACCGGACATGGATGTAGGCCACCTGCTCATCGGCAAAGATCGCCTCGGCCCGCGCCATCATCTTTGTCTGCGGGATGACACTGCCGGTGCCGTAAACGACCCGGTGATCGGCGCTGTAGCCCTTGATCAGATAGTCCGGCGCGTTTTCCAGCACCTCCGGCACTTCCGTCCCTTCATGCCGATCGCAAGGGTCTGCACACAGAAAGATCGGCCCGGTCTCTGCATAAGGCTGCGCCGCAGGGAAGGGGCGGTGGGCCAGGATCAGCATCTCTGCGCCTTCGGGGATGTGGTGCAGGCAGTGGCGGCAGGGGTTGCCGCCGCCGTCGGACACGGCGCGCTCGGGCTTCTGGCCATAGGCGTCAGGGCCGCCACCCTGCAGGGTGCGGACAAGGTCTGTGGGGAGGGCGGTGATCTTGGTCATGGGGGCTCCTTTGCTGCCAGCACCCTGCCTGAACCGCGCGGCGGCAATCGACCCGGATCTTGCGCATCCCGCAGTTGATCAAAGACTATCTTGACGCTCCTCGGATCAGCCCTCAAGGGGGGATTGAGATTAACGAACGTGCCGCCGTGCACGCATTGGTGGGCGGAAATGCGGGCGTGTCCATCTTGCCCGGCAGCGAGGCCGAGTGGCCGCCAGATTTCTGCATGCTGCGCATTCAAGACCTGAGCAGGTTCCTTACACAGTTCCTGATCTGCCGGGGCGACCGCAAATCGTTTTAGACGCTCAAGATATTCCTGAGCATTGCGGTACCATCGGATCAGGAGTTGCCGTGACCAATCCTGGGGTCAGGTTGACAGGTAAAAGGGCCTTGTCTACGTTTTATCCCGATAGATGAGCGGCTTTCGCGCTCAACAAAGGGCTTTCCAACGCTTCGTGCTCCAGCCCTGATCCGCAAACAAACCGGTCGCTTCGGCGGCCCAGTCTTTTGTGGCGCGGTTCGAATTCATTCAATAGATACAGCGGTTTCGGAACGCATCTCTGCGTGCTGTTGTCCGCTGGTCCTGAAAAGGAGCACACATATGTCCGGGTATGAATACGATTTTGGTCGGGAGCTTGCAGGTTACAAGGCCATCATGGATGGCGGGCGATCCGATATCATTCCTGTTACAACCCAAATGGCTGAATTTTGCATGGCGCACGGCGGTCTGAACGGGCACGATTTTTTCCGCGACCCTGAATTGTTCGTGCGCGGCAGCCTGGATGTGCAGCGCGATATGGGCTTTCATGTGCCTGATATGGTCTGGGACGTGTATTCGGTCGAAGCCGAGGCCCTGGGCGGCAAGATGGCGTGGTTTGATACGCTCTATCCTGCGCTCGACAACACCGAAGTGATCATTGCCAATGAAAAGGACCTGCTTCGGGCCAAGGCGCCGGACCCGTTGAAAACCGCGCGGATGCCATGGGTCTTGGAAGTGCTTCAAATCTGCCACGAATTGACCGGCTACACCCATCCGATTCACTATTGCTCACCCATCAATCTGGCCGCGCAGGTCATGCAGTTCGAAAACCTGATTCTGGCGATGAACGAGAACCCCAAATTCGTTCACAAACTGCTGGACTTTTTGGTTGAGGAGGTGCTGGCGCCCTACATCAACGCCTATTTTAAGGTGGTTCCAGATGCCTGGATTGCAAACGGCAAGGATGCTGTAGGCTCTTTGCCGTTCATCACCGAAGACATCCTGCAGGAATTTTCCGTGCCTTACCTGGACAAGCTGCGCAAGCTGTGCGGCGGCGGCAAGGGTATCCGGTCGGACAACTGGTGGGGCGACAGCTTTGCCGAGAACATCGAAAACTATTGGGACGTCAAGCTGCATGTCACCCCGCAATACCTGAAAATCCAGGATCCCGATTGTTTCCGGGTCGGTACCGAACGCGCCCGGGCCTATGCCGACGTACGGGGTTGTGCGCTGAGCTTTGGCGTGGGCACCCTGCTTTTGCAAAATGGCAACAAAGAGCAGATCACCCAGCGGGTCCATGAATATATGGAAGTTGGCAGCCGCGGCGAATTTGGTGACAAGTTCTTCCTGTATCTGTGTTCATTCTCGGCTCAGACACCTGCGGAAAACGTGCGCTACGCCATTGATGCGGTCAACGATTTCAACAAGGGCATTCGGCCCTATGCGGGCGAGGTTCTGTCCGGGCCGGATGGCATCGCGCCGGAGATTGCAGGCGGCAAGGGCTTTATGGGCATTGACGCCTCGGGCGCCAAGTCGAGCCAGTTCCGCGATGAAAATGCCCAGCAGATCTATAAGGACATTTTTGAATCCGTTATGGATTTTGATGAGGAACAGTGCCCCGAGCTTGTTCAAAAAGCGTTGGATATGGGCTGCGATCCGCTGGCCATTCTGGATGAGGGCCTGATCCCGCCCATGGGCGAAGTTGGCGATCTGTTTGCCGCCGGCGAACTGTTCGTGCCCGAGATGCTGTTGGCCGCGCGCGCGATGAAAGCGGGACTCGCGGTGCTTAAGCCGATCCTGACCGCCACCCAATCGGAATCCAAGGGCACCGTGGTTCTGGCCACTGTCTTTGGTGATCTGCACGATATCGGCAAGAATCTGGTCGGCATGATGCTGGAAGGGGCCGGGTTCAAGGTGATCGATCTGGGCGTCAACACCAAGGCGGAGGCGGTGATCGAAACCGCGCGCGAGGTGAATGCCGATGTCATCGGTCTGTCCGCGCTGCTGACCACCACGATGCCTTTTATGCAGATGTCGATCAAAGAGATCGCGGATGCCGGGCTGGACATTCCGGTGATTGTCGGCGGGGCGCCGGTGACCGAGGATTTTGCCAATTCCATCAACGCAACCGGCTATGGGGACAATGCGCCCATCGCGGTGAATATCTGCAAAAAGCTGATTGGTGTGGCCCAGTAAGGGTTCGGCCCGGCTCTGACGCCGGGCCTCGACATTCATTTCATCGCCCATCTGCGGCGATTGCCCAGACATAGGACTGTTTCATGCAAGCGAACGGGCTTCAGATCATTGGTGAAAACTTCAACGCAACCCGCCGGGTCAAGGCGACAAGCCCCCGGATCATCGAGGAAGACGGGCGGGCCGCGTTAAAATACATAGGGTTGAATGGGCAGGAGGCGTATCTGGATGTCACCTCGGTTTATCCCGAAGAAAAATCCCAGCGGCGCAAGACCCAGATCACTCATATCGCGCAGGCCATGCGCATCAAGGATATGGACTATTTGAACTGGATCGTGATGGCCCAGGACCGGGCAGGTGCCACGATCATCGATGTCTGTATAGACGAGATTGCGATTGACCCGGCAGAGCGGCACGACTGGATGAAATGGATCATTCCGGTGGTACAGAAGATGACCGATCTGCCTTTGGCCATCGATTCATCCGACCCCCAGACTATCCAGGCCGGGCTGTCGGTTTATGACCGCGACCACAGCCGCCCAGCGATCAACTCGGTCAATCTGGAAGAAGGGCGCGGCGATCTGATCCCGATGGCTGCTGAATACAACGCATTGCTGTTTGCCAATGCCTCAGGCCGGGAAACGATGCCCAGCAACGCCGAAGAACGGGTCGAGAACCTCAACCAGATCATGGCGATGATGGATGCCGAAAACATTCCCATGACCGACAGGTATCTGGATCCGCTGGCCTTTCCGGTTGGCGCCGGGGGTGATTTTGCCAAGCACTATCTGGATGCCGTGGCGATGATCCGCAAGGAATATCCAGAAGTGCACATTTTTGGTGGGCATTCCAACACTTCTTTTGGCCTGCCCCAGCGCAAGGTCATCAACGAAGCGTTCTGCATTCTGTCGGTCATCGCGGGCTGTGATACGCTGATGATAGATCCGGTGCTGAACAGCCCCGATGTGTTCAACCGCTTCCATATGGCCAATGAGGCCCTGATGGGGCGGGATGAAATGTGCATGAACTACATCACGGCATATCGGTGATCTCATGAAGCCGACAACAGACCAACGCAACGCTGATCCGGATGCGGTGGACGTGGGTTCGAAAACGATCTGCGTCTCGTTCCAGACGCGCGATGGGGTAGCCAAGGTGACTGTACCCAAAGGAACCTCGATCCTCGAAGCGGCGTTGCAGGCGAAGGTGGATATTGAAACGACCTGCGGCAAACGGGGAACCTGCCGCAGTTGCCGGATCAAGGTGCTATCCGGGCGGGTGCCGCCCGAGACGCAGCAGGATCGTCAACAGCTTGGCACTGAGGAGTTGCAGGAGCGGTTTCGCCTCAGTTGTCAGACTAAGGCGATTGCCGATTGCACCATTGTGCCCTCGCCCCCCAAATCAGAGGCGGGGCTGAAGGTTCTGAATGCAGAACCCGCGCGGGACAAGCTGCGCGGTCCGATCTCAAGCGGTGTTGAGAAACATCTGGTGCATCCAAAGCCGCCGATGGATGAGAATGAGGAAACCTCGGACCTAGAAGAGGTCATGAAAACCATCGAAACGGGTGCAGGTGCAAAGCCCAAGCTTTCGGTGCTGCGGAAATTGCCCGGACTGCTGCGCGATGCCAAAGATGGGCTGACGGTAACGCTGTTCAACGGGGACATTGTTGATCTGGAAAAAGGTGACAGGACGGATCATGCCTATGGCATGGCGTTCGATATCGGCACCACCACCATTGCCGGCAGCCTGCTGAACCTGAGCAACGGGGAACAGATCGCCTCGGTCAGTGGAGTAAACCCGCAAGCAATCCACGGCGGGGATCTGATGTCGCGCATTTCCTTTGCGCAATTCGATGAGAAAAAGCTGGCAATTCTGCGGGGCAAGCTGCTGACAGCAATGAATGATTTCATTGCCGAGGCGGCGGAGCAGGCCGGGATTGAGCGCGGCAATATCTACAAGATCGTGGTGGTCGGGAACACCTGCATGCATCATGTGTTTCTGGGCATCGACACCAGCCATGTGGGGCTTGCTCCTTATGCGCCTGCTTTTCGTGATCCGCTGATCATCCCGTCGGGCGAGGTGCCGCTCAAGAATGCGCCCAACGCCCATGTCTGCACCCTGCCGATCATCGCGGGCTTTGTCGGTGCCGACACCATCGCGGCCCTGCTGGCCAGCCGCATTTATGAAAGCGATACAATACAGGCGGTTGTTGATATCGGCACAAATGGCGAAGTGGTTCTGGGCAACAAAGACAGGCTGATGGCCTGTTCCGCACCGGCTGGGCCTGCGTTAGAGGGGGGTGAAATTTCACAAGGTATGCGCGCCGCTGTAGGGGCCATCGACGCGATTGAAATTCATGAGAACGACGTGAGTGTTCGGACTATCGAAGATGCCCCCGCGATCGGAATTTGCGGGTCAGGCTTGATCGATATCGTGTCAAAACTGCGCGACCGAGAGCTGGTCAACAAACGCGGGCGGCTTTTGCACAAGGATTTCGAGCAATTGCCCAAAACCCTTGGCCAACGTTTTGTGCAAACCGAGAAATCACGCGGGTTTCGTTTGGTGTCTGGTACCGACTCGGGCAGCGGGCAGGACATCATCCTGACCCAAGCCGACATTCGTCAGCTGCAACTGGCAAAAGGTGCAATCTATTCGGCCATTTTGATGCTGCAACGGGTGCTGGAGGTCCGCGACGAAGATATCGACACGCTTTACCTTGCGGGTGGGTTCGGGAATTTTATCAACCTTGACAGCGCGATCAAAATCCGACTTCTGCCGCCGCTGGATCATGATCGTATCTCCTATGTCGGCAACGCGGCGCAACAGGGGGCTGAACTGGCCCTGCTGTCGGAAAGCGAACGCGAAAACACGGCCAAGATCGCAGCGCGGATTGAACATGTCGCCTTGGCAACGCGGATGGAATTTCAGGAACTGTTCGTAGATGCCTGCGATCTGCAATAAGAGGGCGGGGTCAGTGCCTGGTTGCCACCCACAGATCCTCGGCATCGGCAACAGGATGAACCGTGCCGCTTTCGGTAGCCTGGGCAAGCCACGCAACCGTCTGATCGAATGTGATCTCGAAATGGGCGGCGATGTCGGTCGTCGAAACCGGTCGTTTTGCGATAAGTTCCAGCTCGGTCTGGAACAGTCGGAACAAATCGCGCGCCGCCGACGGCTGTTGCACCGACCGGTCGGCCGGCTGCTGTCCCCGGCGGCTCCGAAGGTCCAGAAACAGCTGGGACACCTTGCGTGCATCCCGGATTTGGTCATGGGTGATCGGAGGCAGGCCCAGGTGCAAGAGCGCGCGGTTACCAGGCGGGATTGCGGGGCCCGACCGCACAAAGGCCGGTGCCCAGTTTCCCTTTCTGTTTTCCTCGGCACCCTGCCAGATCCCTCCCTTCGGGCGGGTTTCCGCAATCACGGTAAGGTCAGAAAGCGCGTATTGATATCGGTTGGCGCGCACCGCATTGCCGACCGAGAACCCCACATCTGGCGCAAAAGGTGTGACAATCGTCAGGGTCTGATCCGCCAGCGCCTTGGCAAAGCGGGGATGCACATGGGTTTTTTCCAGCTTGTCACACAGTATCATCAGCGCGCGCCCGCCGTTTTCGGTTGCCCCCTGTATGGCTGCCCGGTCCACGCCCCGCATATCACTGGAAATGACGGTCAGCGTTTCCTGGGCGCATCGTGCTGCCAGAGTTTGTGTAAACGAGATCGCCGCGTCCGAACTGTTGCGCGACCCGACAATGCATATGCCGCCCGCATCCAGAGACCCGTTCGGCCCGCTTCCAAACAACAAGGGTGGGCGGGCGCCTGCCAGCCTGCGCCGCAACTTGGCGGGATAGCCCGCGTCGGATTCGCCCAGAACCCAGATCCCACGATCCGCCCATGCTTCGACCGCGTCTGTGACCGCACGAAATCGCCGACGCAGCGCGACGATCTTGTCGAGCAGCGCGGTTTTGGGGATCAGCGAGGCCAGCACAGGATTTGGCAGCGTCAGGATATCCGCCAATGTATTACCGGCCTTGTCCAGGGCATCAGCCGTCTGGCGAAACTCGCTCTGGGTCAGCGGGCGCAGCCCACCATCGTCCGGCAGACGGATGCTCAGCATCGCGGCCACCAACGTATCTTCGCGCAGGGCAGAGATTTTTGTCATCACAGCATGCGCCACCTAAAGCGGTGGCAGTTCAACAAAGCCGGTTTCATTGTGCATCATCGCCCCGATGCGATCGGCGAACCGCTCTTTCAACTCAGCGTGTCGTGCCTGCGTGTTGTTATGCCCCGAAAACAAACGCCGCCCGTCCGGCGTGTTCAGAGCGTTCCACAGCGCGATGGGCACGGTATAGGTGGTCTGGTTATAGCGTTGAAACAAGGCGCCGACACCGGGTGGTGGTTTCAGAAAGCCCCGCTTTACCAAACCATTGATCAGCGGGTCGGCGTCCGGGGTCATAACAATCCGCCGCTCCGTCAGAACCAGAAATTCGACAAACGCGGCCTCTTCTTCGGTCAGCAGGGGCCATTGTGCATCCAGCGTCTCGGCCAGATCGCGCCCTTCACGCTGATCCACCAGAGCGTCATGCGCCTGTTTGTGCTGATCTTCATATGCCACCCGCTTGGATGCATCCCACAAGGATTTACGCGGTTTCGTCTGAGCCATGGTCCTGTTTGCTCCCCAATCCTGTGTCGGCGCAAGTATCATATGCAGTGGCGTCAGAATGCAAGCGCCTGGCCCAAAGAGGGGATGACATGTTGAATCCGGATCAAAACACAGGGCCATCGATCGACACCCTCTGCCAGCGGGCCACCGCGCCCAGAGTTGATCTGGCGCGGATGCTCAGGGCGCATGGGTATCGGCAACCCGACAGGATCCCCAAAAAGGTAATGGCCGAGGCCGAACGGGCGCGCGCCAACGCAGAAACCTATGCGGAGCCGCAATCCTTCTTTCGCATCGTGAAAATCGAGAGCCTTTCGGGTGGAAAGCTTGCGCTGAAGGACGGGCCAACCCTGACATGCGCGGCGTTCGACCATTGCCTAAACGGCTGCACCGAGGTTTGCATCTTTGTGACGACGCTGGGTGACAAGCTTGATGGCAGGATCAAAGCCTGTATGGGAGAGGCCGACTTCCAACCCCTGGAGGCGCTGTTCTTGGGCACTTTCGGCTGGCTGATGATCGAAGCGGTCACGCGCGAAATGATGCGGGATTTTAAAAGGGACATGGCAGCACATGGGCAGAGCCTGACTTTGCGCATGGGGCCGGGATATTCCTATCGTCAGCCGGGCAGGTCAGAGCGCGCGGTTTGGGATCTGACCGAACAGGCCGCACTTCTGAGCATATTCGATGACGTCGATCTGCCGATCAAGCTGACGCCCGGCTTTTCGATGAAACCAACAATGACGCGGTCCGGACTTGCCGGGCTAAAATTCAATAGCGCTGACAGGCCTGCAGGCCCTGTTACCCAAGCATGAAACACAGGACAAAATATGACGACCAAAGAAAACGCACCCGCACACCTGATCGATATGGATGGGGTTCTGATGCGAGGAACGGTTCCGATTGAAAAATCGGCAGACTACATCCGGCTCTTGACCGATCAGGGAATTCCTTTCGTGGTGTTTTCCAACAACTCACGCTTTACGCCCGAAGTAATGGCCCTGCGTTTGCAGGACGTCGGGTTTTCCGTCGAGGCCGACGACATATACACTTCCGCGCTGACCACCGCCCATTTTGTGGCGCTGCAAAAACCGGACGCAAGTTGCTTTGTGATTGGCGAAGATGGCCTGGAACGGGCATTGGAGCGTGAAGGCATCGCGTTCAACGACAAGGATCCCGACTACGTCATTGTAGGCGAGTCAGTGAATTACTCGTTTTCCGAAATGGCGAAAGGGGCGCAGCTGATTTCTTCAGGCGCCAAGTTCATCGGCACCAATCCAGACAATACCATACCGGTCGAATTTGGCCTTTATCCCGCTTGCGGTGCGGCCTGTGCATTGATCGAAACCGCGACCGGGGCGAAACCTTACTTTCTTGGCAAACCCAACCCGTTCATGATGCGCGCGGCCCTGGATCGCCTTGGCGTGCGCGCCGCCGATGCAATCATGGTTGGCGACCGGCTGGACACCGATATCATCGCGGGGATGGAGCTTGGCCTTAGAACCGGTCTGGTCCTGACCGGGGCCAGCAAGATGGAGGACCTGAAAAAATATCCTTACGGGCCAGATATCATCGTTGATTGCCTGTACGATCTTGGCAAAAAGCTTGGGATTGATTGACGGTTAAGCGAAATTGCCCGCCCGGGTTTCGGAGAGAACGTCTTCTGTCAACCTGACGTGCTCTAGGCCCTGAAACTGCGGACCCAATCGGTTTCTTTTGCAAGCACATCCCGGCAGACCTGAACTACCGCTTGCACGGCTTGGGTCTGCCTTGAACTTCTCAGCACAGACACGCCGTAGTTAACCTTTGGCATCTCTTCCTTGATTGGACGCGCCACCACCCGCTTTCCGGTATAGGTCGTGTCGGCGGGCGGTTTCATCAAAAGCACAGAAAACCCCTGCCCAAGCCCGACCAGATTGCGCAACAGTTCGTATGATTTGATCCGTTGGCCCTGCTTTGGCTTTAGGTCGTATTCTTCAAAAAGGCTTCGGAAAAAGAACTCAGTGACCGGCAGGTCCAGGGTGATCATCTCGCGTTCAGCCAGATCAAAAAGCGATACTTTTTCCTGCTTCGACAATGGATCGTCTTCGGGCAGCAAGGCATAGGGATTGACGTGGAACAGGGGTTCAAATTCAATTTGGTGATCCTGCTGCATGTCGTACATCAGCGCGATATCCAAAACCCCAGACTTTAGCTGTTTGTTCAATTCATCAAGGCTTTCCTCGGTGAAATTGATGGTGATGTCAGTGTATTTCTCAGAAATTCCTTTGAGGATATAGGGCATCACGAACGGTGAAGTCAGTGTGAAACAGCCAACCGAGACGGTTCCCCGCATCCCATAGCCCAATCCCAGCACATTGGCTTCGAACGAATCGCACTCGTTCAGTAAGGCGCGTGCCTGACTGATAAAATCCCGTCCGCTTTGCGTGAGGGTGACGTTTTTTGCCGGATGCCTCAGAAAGATCGACAGCCCGAACTCTGCTTCCAGCTCGCGGATTGCCAGGCTGATCCCAGGTTGGGAAATACCTAAGGATTTGGCGGCTTTGGTGACGCTGCCATTGTCGGCAACGGCCACTGCAAATCGCAACTGACGCAGAGTAAAAGCCAACGAGATTCAGCTCCTTTTTTGCAACCAAATAAGATTTTGGTATGTGAAAGCCATCTATTATCTATTTGACCTATGGATACCTCCAGCGGACAGTTGTTGCAATAAAACTGTCACTTAAAAGTGCAATAAGCCGAAAAAGATTTCGGCAATACCCAAGGGAGGAAACCATGAAATTAATGCTTACCACAGCTGTGGCTTGCTTGATGTGTAGTGGCGCGGCGATGGCCGACAAGCTGGACGTTGCAAGTACATTTGGCACCAACAATCTGCTCGGGCAAATGGGAAATAAATTTGCCGAGAATGTAGCGGTTGCTACTGGTGGCGAACTTGAATTGGAACTGCACGAGCCCGGTGATCTTGTCCCAACTCTTGAAGTCTTTGACGCGGTTGCGTCCGGAGCGATTGACGCGGGCTGGGACTGGATGGGTTACTGGTCGGGTACCGTGCCTGTCGCCCAGTTCTACGGCGGGCTGCCTTTTGGTCCGACATCCGAAGTCTCGTCTTCCTGGATGTGGAATGGTGGCGGCATCGAGATCATCCGTCGCGAATATGCCAAACATGGTGTGATGGTGTTCCCGTGCTTCATTGAGCCTCAGGAAACGGCCGGTTGGTATCGGGAAGAGATCACAGGCCCGGAAAGCTATGACGGTATGAAGATCCGGATTTCCGGTCTGGGCGCAAAAGTGCTGACCAAACTGGGCGCATCGACCCAGTTGGTTCCCGGCGGTGAAACCTACCTGGCACTGGAACGCGGTCGCGTTGATGCGGCCGACTTTGCCATCCCGACAGTTGACGAGGCCATGGGCTTCTATGAAATCGCCAAGTACAACTATTTCCCGGGTTGGCACCAGTCGGCAAGCTGGTTCTCGTTCATCATGAACAAAGACATCTATGACAGCTACAGCGACGAGCGCAAAGCGCAGCTGCATCTGGCCTGCCAGGCCACCATTCAATACACGTTCAACCGTCTTCCTGCCGAGCAGATGGACGTGATTGCGCGCATGGCTGACAAAGGTGCTATCACCAAGCGTCTGCCTGACAGCGTCATGGAACGTTTGCGCGAAGCCTGGGGCGAAGTGCTGGCCGAAGAAATGGCTGCCAAGCCGGTTGTCAAGGAGATGTACGAATCCTTGCAAGCGCACCAGGCCAAAGTCAACGCTTGGAACGCGCTGCAAAGCAACGACTAAGCTGACCCTGACTTAAAGCGGAGACCAGTTTGTGACTTCCCTTATCGTCGAAATCGCCCGGTTTATTGAACGAGTTGGACGTTGGTTGGGAGAGGTCACAAGCTGGTTTGCGCTTGGCACTCTGATCTCTGTTCTTGTGGCCGTGGTTGCCAGCGCGATGCGTGCCAATGTAATGCTGACATGGGGAAATGATATCCCCCTGTTCGGCGACAACCTCACTGTCAACGATGTGATCGACCTGGAATGGCACTTCTTTGCCATCATGGTCATGATCGGCGGCACCTATGCCTATCTGGATGACAGACATGTCCGGTCTGATCTGATCTATTCCGGGTTGTCCCGTCGTGGAAAACGTTGGATCGACAGTTTGGGCGACGTGTTCTTGATGCTGCCCTTTGCTGGTGTCATGTGCTGGTTGTCGATCGGCTTTGTCATGCGGTCCTATAACACCGGCGAAGGATCGGATTACGGTGGGATGCTTGATCGCTTTCTGGTCAAATCCACCATCCCGATCGGTTTTTCCCTTTTGTTCCTTATCATCCTCGCCCGTGTCATTCGGCGCTTTCTGGATGATGAGGCCCTACAAGATTCTGCAGAAAGCTAGGCTCACTTATGGAGTTTATTGTCGAATACAGCTGGGCGAGCGCCATGATCGTCGCATTGATCATTGGCGTTTTCACCGGCTATCCGGTTGCCTTCCTCCTTTGTGGTCTTGGCATCGTCTTTGCCCTGGCGTCGGGCATTCCGTTGCGTTTCATGGGCACGGTGGTATCCAAAATCTATGCCGGAACGCTGTCGAACTGGCTGCTGCTTGCCGCGCCACTTTTCATTTTCATGGGCCTGATGCTAGACCGCTCCGGGCTGGCCGAACGGCTTTTGCTGACGCTTGAACGTGTCTGCGGGCGGTTGCCTGGCGGGCTGGCCTTGTCCGTCGCGCTGCTGGGCATTGTCATGGCGGCCAGCACCGGGATCGTTGGCGCATCGGTCATGCTGTTGGGTGTCATCGCGCTGCCTGTGATGATCCGCCAGGGGTATGACCCCCGGTTTGCCACCGGCGTTACGGCTGCTTGTGGCACGTTGGGTATCCTGATCCCGCCCAGCATTATGTTGGTCTTTATGGGGGCCATCCTGCAGGTTTCTGTGGGGGACATGTTCAAGGCGGCGTTTCTGCCGGGCTTGTTGCTGGGGGCGGTCTATATCCTTTACATCGTCGGAGTTGGGATTTTCACCCCTCACCGGGCCCCTGTCCCTGACCGCGCTGAAATCGCCAAACTGGCCGAAAACGGCGCCCCGCTTTGGATTGAAGTCATCCAGAACCTTCTGGGCCCTTTGTTCCTGATCGTTGCTGTTCTTGGGTCGATCATGGTTGGCCTTGCCACCCCGACCGAAGCCGCCGGTATCGGCGCCGCAGGAGCGATGATATTGGCGCTGATGACGCGCAAGCTCAACTTTTCGGTTCTGCGCGACGTGGTGCGGGATACCTCGAAAACAACGGCTATGGTGATTTTCGTCATGATCGGGGCCGCTTGTTTCAGCGCCGTTTTTAAACGCCTCGGCGGCGACGACATGATCGAAGAACTATTCATAGGAACTGGGTTCGGACCCTATGGCTTGTTGATCCTGATGATGGGCCTGATCTTTGTTATGGGCTTCTTTCTGGAATGGATCGAGATCAGCTTTATTGTCATGCCGCTGTTCGCTCCGATTGTCACAACACTGGACTTTGGATTTGAGGCAACGGGACTTGAGCTGCTTGTCTGGTTTGCAATCCTGGCTGCGGTGAATATGCAGACCTCATTTATCACACCGCCATTCGGTTACGCGCTGTTTTATTTGCGCGGTGTGGCGCCCGAAGGAGTCGATATCAAGCTGATATATCAGTCTTCGATTCCTTTTGTGATTTTGCAGCTGATTTGCCTGACAATTTTGGTGGTTTTCCCTGACATTGTTCTCTGGCTCACAAGGCTATGACTTGGCGTTCTATATCCAATTACATGCGTGTTGGCCGGTTTCTGTGATCAGGACGCGCCAGCCAAGAAACAACCTATATAAAAAATAGGTATGCACTGTAAATCTATTATCTATTTTTCAA
Source organism: Leisingera sp. S232 (assembly GCF_049800895.1). NCBI lineage: Bacteria > Pseudomonadati > Pseudomonadota > Alphaproteobacteria > Rhodobacterales > Roseobacteraceae > Leisingera > Leisingera sp. S232. The sequence continues at coordinate 75,314 of NZ_JBNAFX010000019.1, forward strand.
ATGAATATGGGCCGGATAGATTTTGAAAGTAAGAACAAACCAGCATCCCTGTGGGTGTCCGGTTTTTGGGAAAGAGGCCAAAGTCGATGAATGACTCCGTTTCAAATCGTGATAATGTGCCGGGGCCGTTGGCAGGTGTCAAAGTTCTGGACCTCAGCCGCATTCTGGCGGCGCCGTCCTGCACCCAGATACTGGGTGATCTTGGCGCCGATGTGATCAAGGTCGAACGTCCGGGTTCGGGCGATGATATCCGCACCTGGGGTCCGCCCTTTCTGAAAGATGATGCCGGAAACGACACCACGGAAAGCGGCTATTACCTGTCGACAGGGCGCAACAAACGCTCGATCTGCATTGATTTTTCCCAACCCGAAGGGGCTGAGCTGTTGCTGCAGTTGATGGGGAAATGCGATGTGTTTGTCGAGAATTACAAAGTTGGCGGGCTGGCCAAATACGGCCTGGACTATGACAGCGTAAAACAGCGTTACCCTGAGATGATCTATTGCTCGGTCACCGGGTACGGGCAAACCGGCCCTTACGCCCCGCGCCCTGGTTATGACATGGTGGCGCAATGTCTGGGTGGCCTGATCAGCATGGTCGGCGAAGAGGGCCGTCCGCCGTCCAAGGTGCCGATCGCCATCGACGATATCATGACGGGCATGTATGCTTGCGTCGGAATTCTTGCGGCTTTGCGCCACCGTGATCAGACCGGGGTGGGCCAGCAGATCGACCTGGCGTTGTTGGATGTGCAGCTGGCGTGGCTCTACAATCAGGGCGTCAATCATTTCATCGATGGCCAGATCCCGAAACGTATGGGCAGCGCCCATCCCAATATTGCGCCTTATCAAATCTACGAGGCGCAGGATGGCTATGTTTTGCTGGGCGCTGCCAACGACACGCAGTTCAGAAAATTCTGTGCATTTGTCGGGCGCGAAGACCTGGCGGAAAGACCGGATTTCAAAACCAACCGGGACCGGGTCCAAAACCGGCATTTGGTGAACCACGAGGTATCCCAAATCATCGCCACCCAAAGCGTCGAGTATTGGGTGGCCGAGATGTCGAAGATCGCGCTGACCTGCTCCAAGGTCAACAATGTGGCAGAGGCCTTTGAAGACCCGCAGGTCATTGCCCGCGAGATGAAGATCCAGATGAAACACCCAATGACCGAAAGGCCGGTGGATCTGATTGCCAGCCCGCTCAATCTGTCGGAAACGCCGGTCAGCTATCGCCAGGCACCGCCAACTTTGGGGGAACACACCGACCAGGTGATCGCTGAGTATTTGGGGCTCAGCCAAGAACGCATCAAGGAACTGAAAACTGCAGGCGTGTTGTGACTGTTGTGGTGGGCCCAACCGGGCAAACAGCAAGCATGACCCAAATGGACAAAGAAAATGACTGACACTGAAATCAACACACTTACATTTGCCGGTTGCGGGGATGCCTTTGGCTCGGGGGGACGGTTCAACACCTGTTTTGTCGTCGATGTCGAAGGACTGCGCTATGCCATTGATTTTGGGGCGACCTCACTGGTTGCTTTGCAGCAGGTCGGGATCAAACACTCTTCGATTGATGTGGTTGTGATCTCGCATATTCACGCGGACCATTGCTCAGGCATCCCGTCGATGCTGTTGGATTCCATGTTGGCGGCCAAGCGGACCAAGCCTTTGATCATTGCAGGGCCGAAAGACACCGAGCAGCGGTTGCGGGACATGATGGAAAGCATGCTGCCGGGCAGCAATATCATGGTTCCGAAATTCGATCTGACCTTTGTGGAAATGGAACTGTTCAAACCCAACAAGGTTGGGGACAAAATGATTGTGACGCCGTATCCGGCGGACCATACGCCCAAGACCCACCCGATGTCCCTGCGGATCGACGCCGGTGGCAAGACGGTCTCTTACTCAGGCGACACTGCCTGGACGGAACATGTCACCAAAGTGTCGGACGGTGCGGACCTGTTTGTTTGCGAAAGCTATTTCTATGAAAAGCCCATCCGCTTTCACATCAACTACCCCGATGTGAAAGAGCATTGGGACGAGTTCAACGCAAAACGCATCGTCCTGACCCATATGGGCCCCGAGATGCTGGCTATGGCCAATCAGGTGCCCGAGGAATGCGCCTATGACGGGCTCGTGGTCAAATTCTGAAAATTGCAGCAGTGAATGGGACGCACGAACGTGACGGGAAGCCTTGCCAAAATGTATATCGCCGGTGCCTGGGTTCAGGGCGGATCGGGGAATGTGCAGGACATCATCAATCCGGCCACCGGTGATGCCATCGGACAGTTGTGTCTGGCCGATTCCAATGACCTGGAGCGCGCCTTGGCATCCGCTGAACGCGGGTTGCAGATTTGGGGCGCTGTCCCCGCCTGGGATCGGGGCCGCATCCTGAAGGATGCCGCCGCCTTGATGCGGGAACGCAGCGCCGAGATCAGTCGCCTGATGACGCTTGAGCATGGCAAGACCCTGGCCGAGGCTCAGGTGGAACTGCTACGCGCCGCCGATTTCATCGAATGGGGCGGCGAAGAGGCCCGCCGGGTGGCATCGCGCCAGTTCGGAGCCCGCGATCCTGACGCTACGGTTACCATTCAATACGGGCCCGTCGGCGTGGTCGCAGCGTTTTCGCCGTGGAATTACCCGGTTCTACAGGCCTCAAAGAAACTGGCGGCGCTGTTGGCGGCGGGATGTTCCTGTGTTCTGAAACCGGCGGAAGAAACCCCCAGCGCCACAATCGCGTTTCTGCAATGCCTGATCGACGCCGGTTTGCCGGCAAATGTGGTCAACATGGTGTTCGGCGTCCCCAGCGAGGTGTCGTCCTTTCTGATCAGCGACCCGCGCGTTGCCAAAATCACCTTCACCGGGTCGGTGCCCGTGGGCAAACTGCTCGCTTCGCAGGCGGGTCAGCATATGAAGCCGGTGACAATGGAGCTTGGCGGCCATTCCCCGGTTCTGGTCTGTGAAGATGCCGATCTGGACAGTGCTATTGATATTCTGGTTTTGCGCAAATTCGCAAATTCCGGCCAGGTCTGCGTGTCTCCGAACCGGATTTTCGTCCACGAAAGCATCGTGGAAGAGTTCACCAGACGGTTCTGCGAAAAAGCATCCCAGGTCGTTGTCGGGGACGGGTCGCAAAACGATGTGACCATGGGCCCTCTGGCCAACTTGCGTCGGCTCGAAGCAATACAAGGCCTGGTCAATGATGCGGTTGCGCGTGGCGCGCGCGTCGTCATGGGCGGAGCCCGGCTGGACGGCGCTGGGTATCTTTTCCCCCCCACGGTATTGCGGGATGTCTCGGAAGACAGTGACCTGATGACAGTCGAACCCTTCGGACCGGTCGTGCCAATCGTGTCGTTTAGCAACTATGACGACGTATTGCGCCGCGCCAATGATACAGAATACGGGCTGGCAGCATATATCTTCAGCCGCGATGAAAAACGGCAACGCTATCTGGCTGATCGCCTGATCGTCGGCACCATTGGAATCAACGACATACCCGCGCATACCGCCGATATCCCGCTGGGCGGGTGGAAAGACAGCGGTTATGGCGTCGAAGGCGGAACCGAAATGACCCAAGCCTATCTGAAAAGCAAATTCCTCTACACTAAAAATGCGGCCTGGCGCCCGGAGAGTGGTGCATGAAAATCAAAGCTGCCATCCTGAGGCAATCCGGTTTGCCTGCCCCCTTTCGCGACAGCAAACCGCTGAGCATCGAGACCATCGATCTGGACCCTCCCGGAGCGCAGGAGGTTTTGATCCAGATCAAAGCCGCGGGTCTGTGCCATTCTGATCTTGTGGCGATCGACGGCGAACGCCCCAAACCGATGCCGATTGTTCTGGGTCACGAGACCATGGGCGTGGTTGCAGAAGTGGGCCCGGGTGTCACCGCATTCGAGGTCGGTGATCATGTCATTCCTTCGTTTGTGGCCAGTTGCGGCAAGTGCAATATGTGCCGCACCGGTCGCCCCAGCCTGTGTGAACCAGCATCGGTGGCAAATGCCCAGGGCACCTTGATGGGCGGGCATATACGCCTGCACCAGAACGGTCAGAAGATCTTTCACCATTCCGGCGTCGCAGCCTTCGCGGAATATGCCGTCATGTCGGAATGCTCGCTGGTGAAGATCGACCCAAGCATTCCTGCCCAACACGCGGCTTTGCTGGGCTGTGCCGTGATGACGGGCGCGGGTGCGGTCACCAACACGGCTGACATATCGGTGGGCGATACGGTCGCCGTTATCGGTGTCGGTGGCGTGGGTCTGAGCGCGATTATGGCCGCGGCCGCGGCGGGGGCGTCACAGGTTATCGCGATTGATCTGAGCGAAGCAAAACTAGATACCGCCCGCAAATTCGGAGCCACCCACGGGTTCCTTGCGTCAAGTCCGGATATCGAAGCCGATTTGAAATCTCTGACCGACGGAGGCGTCCATATTGCCATTGAGTCGGCAGGCGCCCCCAAGGCGTTGGAGCTTGCCTTCGGCCTGACCCGGGTCGGAGGCAAGACCATCGCGGCCGGATTGCCCAACCCCAGCCGCCAAATCAGCATCTCGCACTTTATCCTAGGTGCCCAGGAACGATCCTTGAAGGGCAGTTACATGGGCAGCTGTATTCCCGCCCGTGATATCCCGAAGTTTCTGACCATGTACCAGCAGGGGGCGCTGCCGATTGACCGTTTGGCCGGTGACGAACTGTCCCTGAACGAACTCAACGAGGCGTTTGACATGATGATGCAGGGCAACACACTCAGAAGCGTATTGGTGCCATAGGTTATCAAGCGGCTGTGCAAGGATTGTTCCTGCTATGTGATCACCCTCGGGTGCGTAGTCTGCCAGGATCCAGCGAGCTATGGCTGAATCTTGTGTTTGGACGGTTTGAAAGCTGGCGGTGCAACTGGTTGGTTTGATGTCGCCAAACAAACCAACGACCATCGAGGACGCACCACCATGAATGACGCTGCCATCATCGAATTTGCCGGTCGAGACACCGTGTCGGACCCACTAGATCTTCTGCGAACGGACGCGCGGGAGCTTCTGCAAGCGGCTGTCGAGACGGAACTGGACGCTTTCCTGACCGCATTTGCGAAACATCGCTCGCCGGAGGGCCGGGCCGCGGTTGTTCGGACCGGACACCACCGCGAACGCGCCGTGTAGGCCGGGATCGGCCCGGTCACGGTGCAGATCCCGAAGCTGCGCTCCAAGACGGGCGCGCCTGTGGCGTTCCGCCCGGCGCCGGTTCCGCCTTACGTCCGCAAGGCGAAGTCGATTGAGGCAGCGCTGCCCTGGCTGTACCTCAAGGGCATCTCTACGGGCGAGATGGGCGCGGCACTCAAGGCGCTCCTGGGCCCGGACGCGACCGGCTTCTCGGCCAAGACTGTGGCGCGGCTGAAGACGCAATGGGCGGCCGATTCTGTCGCCTGGCGCAAGGCCGATCTTGGCCGTGATGAATGGGTCAAGACGGGGGCTAAAGCGGCTTGCGCGGCACAGATGACCGGCTCTGCGCCCTGGTCGTGATCGGCGTCAATGCGCGATTTCCTGGCCATTGAGGACGGCGTGCGGGAAAGCACCCAAAGCTGGCGCGAGATCCTGCTGGGGCTCAAAAGCTGCGGCCTCAACGCTCAGAAACTGGTGGTCGGCGACGGGGCCATGGGATTTTGGGCGGCTCTTGAGGAAGCCTATCCCACCACCCGGCAACAGCGCTGCTGGGTGCATAAGACGGGCAACGTTCTGAACGATCTGCCAAAGCGCAGTCAGCCCAAGGCAAAGAAGGCGCTGCACGACATCTGGCAGGCCGGGACCCATGAAGATGCCCGCAAGGAGTTTGACTTGCTCGTCGGCACCTACGAAGCAAAATACCCCAAGGCAGTCGCATGCCTGATCAAGGACTGCGACGAACTTCTGACCTTCTACGACTTCCCGGCCCAGCACTGGCAGAGCATCAGGACGTCAAGTCCCATCGAGAGCGCGTTCGCCACCATCCGCCACCGCACGAAACGCACCAAGGGATGCCTAACAGGCCGCTGAATTAGTCAGGCCAGTGGGACGCTGTTCGCCGTGTTGGAATGAGTTCTCTCACCGGTCTTCCGGCTTGGGTGGCTGGAGGCAGGCCTGCGTTCCCCCCTCCAGCCTTATTCCGCCAGCAACCGGGGTAGCCGGGCGAGATCCGTATGCATCCGGTCTGCCCGCACTGACGGTGCTCGTTAGTGAGGGATAATGTCCATGAGCGAACAAGTGGACATTACCGGGGGTAGGCATGGCAAAGCGGCGCAGGCGGCGGACTTGGTCTGAAGACGAGAAGCGTATGGTTTGCGCGCAGACGCGGGGGACTGGTGTATCGGTTGCGCAGGTTGCACGGCGCTACGATGTGAACGCGAACCAGGTCTTCA
>NZ_JBNAFX010000020.1:0-30920 GCF_049800895.1 Leisingera sp. S232
CTATCCAACGCGCCGTTGCCGGACGCTGCTTTCACCAGTTGGCTGTAGGGTGTCATAACCGCTGGAGCAGATTTGTATAGGCTTCCAACACGCTTGTCGATTGAGATCGCGCTGTTTTTGTATGTCGTCGTCACTTCAATAAATTCCCGTTGCAAGTTTTATGATATCCCTCTGCTCGGACCGCCCGACAGAAAATTGCATGTCTATTCTTGTTCTGAATTATCGAGGAATGTAGGAGACGCCGAAAGTGCGGAACTGGGCTTTCCATGCGTTCCACGAAAACTGTCTCATCAGTGGACAATGAGACAGTTTTCTTTTTCTTTGAAATCAATCACCCGCGAACGCGCAAAGCCAGTACCGGCAAGCAAGCCTCGCAACAGAACACTCTTCATATTGGGCAGACCTAAAGCTGTCTGCGCGGTTATTTATTCTGTCTGCAAACCGCACCAACCCGCCTTTGGCCCGCGTGCAGCGAATGGCAGAAAAGTCCGCACTGTGTGAGCTCACCGGCTCCAGAACCTCGCAGTCGCAGCGAACGGCAGAAACGGCGGGCTGCACCGCAGCACGAAACCGGGGCTGGTTGCGTCAAACAGCCGAGTTTGCAAATCCTGCTTTCTGCGCTTTGCTGACCCTGTTCCAGCTGGCGGTATCAGAACAAGTGCTTGCGCCCTGCTGAAGGTCCGCTTGCGCTGGAAGGCTTGAAAAAGCTCGCACATGCAGCGATCGGCGCCAAGCGTGTCAACTTAACGGCAAGTTTGGGCTGACTGCTGTCTTGGAGCAGGCTGATGTGAAACTCTATCTTTTCACTGTTGCAGAAAGCGGCGGTTGCCCCCATCGCCGTGCATGAAGCTACCTGGCCCCCGAATATGCAGGCACAGCAAAACGAAAGAGCCTGTGCTCTGTTTCCGCAATGCAGTCGGCCTCGGCCACAATGCTCAAACCCAGATATAGAAAAGGCGCCCGCTGGGCGCCCTATATGTAGATCCTGGTGAGAACTCGTGCCGAAACGGTGGGAACTCGATCAAGATTTACACAGTGTCAGTGGGTCCAGGGACTGCGGCGGTTGGTGGCAAAGTTGTCGCCATATCCGCCGGGGCGGATGTTGACCTTACGCTCCTTTGGCTCGACAACCACTGCGTCGATGCCGTGGTCCTCGGCATATTCGACCGCTGCTTCCTTGCTGTCGAAGCGCAGTTTGACCTGTGCTTGGGTATCACCAGAGGACGTCCAGCCCATCAGCGGATCCACTTCGCGGGCCGTGACCGGCGCGAATTCCAACACCCATTTTCGCGTTTTGGCCATGCCCGAGGTCATGGCGTTGCGTGCCGGCCGGTAAATCCGCGCTTGCATGGGCTGTCTCCCGCTGTTCCTAATCTCAATTCCAGCGCATTTATGCGCCGGATACCGGCCTGCGGCAAGGCAGCATTTCCCATAGGGTTACCCAGCTCTTGCGCCGCTGCCACAGGTCGCGCGCTCCGGCCTGCCGGGCCCCGAGCGCCAATCCGCCGGAAATGCGACCCGCCACGGCGGCCGACGGTCCTGCCGGGCAAAGATCTGTGCCCGCTGCTGACAAAATCCGGCACCATTTCCCGAATTGCCCCCCAGCCCCCCTTGCACCGGAACAAAAACGGACCAAAATCAGCGCGTTCCAAGGAGTCGCCTGATGCCCTATGCCCATTCCGACAAATCCACGCCGACGATGACCCAGCGCGCGCCGCAGCACCGGCCCAAGCTGGAAGGCGGCAAGCGCTTTGTTATGAACACCACCTTTGATCCGGCTGGCGATCAGCCCACTGCGATAAAGGAACTGTCACAGGGGGTTCTGGACGGCGAGCGCAACCAGGTTCTGCTGGGCGCCACCGGCACTGGCAAAACCTTCACCATGGCCAAGGTGATCGAGCAAACCCAGCGCCCCGCCATCATTCTGGCCCCCAACAAGACGCTGGCGGCGCAATTGTACGGTGAATTCAAGGGCTTCTTTCCGGAGAACTCGGTCGAATACTTCGTCTCCTTCTACGACTACTACCAGCCAGAGGCCTATGTGCCGCGCTCGGACACCTATATTGAGAAGGAAAGCCAGATCAACGAGCAGATCGACAGGATGCGCCATTCGGCCACCCGCGCCCTCTTGGAACGCGACGACGTGATCATCATCGCGTCTGTGTCCTGTATCTACGGCATCGGCTCGGTCGAGACCTACTCTGCAATGACCCAGGACCTGAAGGCGGGCGAGATGTACGACCAGCGCCAGATCATGGCCGATCTCGTCGCCCAGCAGTACAAACGCAACGATCAGGCCTTCCAGCGCGGCTCCTTCCGGGTCCGCGGCGATACGTTGGAAATCTTCCCCGCCCACCTCGAAGACCGCGCATGGAAGCTTTCCTTCTTCGGCGAGGAACTGGAGGCGGTCACCGAATTCGACCCTTTGACGGGGGAAAAGACCGGCACCTTCGAGCAGATCCGCATCTATGCGAACTCCCACTACGTGACGCCGAAACCGACGCTCAATCAGGCTGTGATCTCCATCAAGGCTGAGCTGAAACAGCGTCTCGACGGGCTGGTGAACGACGGCAAGCTGCTGGAGGCACAGCGGTTGGAGCAGCGCACCAATTTCGACATCGAAATGCTGGAGGCCACGGGCCACTGCAACGGCATCGAAAACTACTCGCGCTATCTGACAGGCCGCGCGCCAGGTGAGCCGCCCCCGACCCTGTTCGAATTCATCCCCGATAACGCCATCGTATTCGCGGATGAAAGCCATGTCTCTGTCCCGCAGATCGGTGGCATGTACAAGGGCGACCACCGGCGCAAGATGACATTGGCCGAACACGGCTTCCGGCTGCCGTCCTGCATGGACAACCGTCCGCTGAAGTTCGAGGAATGGGACGCCATGCGCCCGCAGTCGGTCTTTGTCTCCGCCACCCCTGCGGGCTGGGAGATGGAGCAATCCGGCGGCGTCTTCACCGAACAGGTGATCCGCCCCACCGGCCTTTTGGACCCGGAGGTCGAAATCCGCCCCGTCGGCATGCAGGTGGACGACCTCCTGGATGAAATCCGCAAAGTCACCGCCAACGGCTTCCGCACCCTTGTGACCACCCTCACCAAACGCATGGCCGAGGACCTGACCGAATACCTGCACGAACAGGGCATCAAGGTCCGCTACATGCACTCCGACATCGACACGCTGGAACGGATCGAAATCCTGCGCGACCTGCGCCTTGGCGCCTTTGACGTGCTCATTGGCATCAACCTCCTGCGCGAGGGCCTCGACATCCCCGAATGCGGCCTCGTCGCCATTCTGGATGCGGACAAGGAAGGCTTCCTGCGCTCGGAAACCTCGCTGATCCAAACCATCGGCCGCGCCGCCCGCAACGCAGACGGCCGCGTCATCATGTACGCCGACCGTATCACCGGCTCGATGGAGCGCGCCCTGGGGGAAACCAACCGCCGCCGAGAAAAGCAGATCGCCTACAACCTCGAACACGGCATCACGCCGGAAACCGTCAAGAAAAACGTCGAGGATGTTCTGGCCGGTCTTTACGAGGGCGATGTGGACATGAACCGTGTCACCGCCACGGTGGACAAACCGATGCATGGCGCCAACCTAGAGGCGCATCTGGCAGGCCTGCGCGACCAGATGCGCAAGGCCGCAGAGAACCTGGAGTTCGAAGAAGCCGCCCGCCTGCGCGACGAGGTCAAACGGCTGGAAGCGGTGGACCTCGCCATCTCCGACGACCCGCTGGCCCGGCAATCGGCGGTGGAGGCGGCCTCGGATGCGGCGGTCAAATCGCGGGGGCGGTCAACGGCTGGGAAGGCCGGGACAAGGGCGTATAGGGGCAAGTCGCAGAAGAAATTTTCGTAGCGATTTGTTTTTTGGCAGAAGACTAGGCATCCACTCACAAAACGGCATCGGCAGAAAAATTGAAAAATAACCCTGACCAACTGCACCCTGAAAACGACCACGAGATCGACACGCCACAAACGATGTGGATGAGCGCGTTAGGCAGAGCAATTTTCGGTTTCTACAGCGAGACTCACAAGAACCCATACTTCGCAAACGATGACTATATCAAATCTCTTTGCGATACACAAAATCGCGCGGAAACTGCCTACGGAAAAACAGTTCTGCACGCGTTTGTTTTGAGCATTATTTCCATTGCGACAGCGAATGACGCCATTGGAGATGCCAGCTACCTGGGACTAAACCTCTCTCAAATCCCTTATCTAACCGAGTTTTGCTCTCTGACCCTCAGTGCTTTTGTTGCGCTTCTTGTGTTCCAGTTTCTGGATATTTTCACTATGGCTCGAATGAGACAAGAGATCTTCTCCTTATCCGGTTCCGAAAATCCCAACATGCGCATGTTGCACTTCAAAGGAAATGGTGCATGGATCGATGCGCTCATTCCGAAGACAATTGGATATAAGAGCAAAATCTTTCATAGAGTAATTCAATTTTTTGTTCTGTGCTGGTCATTAACGATCCCGACAGCAACACTTCTAATGATACTGGCCGCACAAGCCATTTGCATCTTGTCAGTAATGCCCCTCTATGATCTGGAATTGTCGGATGGGATTGCATGGGTAGGAATCGCGATTTCTACCAGCAGCATATTTACCCTGTTTTTCGCCCTATTCGTTCCCCTCAAATTCACGCTTAGTAATAGCCTTAACGGCAATGAGCATCAAATAAGCGACAATTCAAAATCTTGAACCCATGAGTTCCTAAATACTCTTCAGCACTCCCAAAGGAGCATTGAACACGAGGACGGCTACGCCGGAGCGCTTACTTCCGCAAAACCACCGAAAACTAATTAACCATTTATAAATAAACAAGGTTTCGCAGCGAAACCTCCTTTCATTTACATCTCGCCGAAATCCTCATTCCCCCGGAACCGCAAGTGGCGTACGAATACCCCAGCCCCTTCGCCTGTTGCCGGGGCGGACACACACGGGGACTGCTGACATGCCTGCATTCAAACTCACTCTGCCGGTTCTGGCGCTGGTGCTTCTCCCGGCGGCGGCGGCAGCAGGTGGAAAATACGGAACAACCGCCCGTCTTACCAGCGCGTCCACCAGCAGCGTCGTGAAGCTGCTTGAAACAGGCTTTGCAGACTGTCGCGCGCAGCTGCCCAAGGCCTACCGCTATGACTGCTACCGCTCCGTTTACCGCCGCGCCCGGCAGCGGATCCGTGGCAGCGAAGATTATGCCGCGGCGGATCAGGCACTGGCATTGGTTCAGAAAACCCTGGAACAGGCGGTGGCGCAGAACGCCGATCCCGCAAAACCCCGGATCCGCCAGGGGCTGACGCGCTACCGCGCCATTCAGGAAACCGCCTTGCCCGCGGTCAAGGCCCGGACCGATGCAGCCCTGCAGGAGGCGGAAACCCTTCTGCTGCGCGCCTCTGGCCGCCGTCAAAGCCACTATGTTCGCATTGCCCGGGCGGTTGGCTCAAACAAACTGCTGCTGCGTACGGCGCTGCGTTTTCTGGGCTGGAGACTGGGCTTTGCCTGATGCAAACGCCGCCCCTTGCCCGACTCACCCCTTCGGGCGCAGACTGTCAGGCACCATAAACCTGCGCGCGCCCCGGCCTGCTGCTTGCTGCGCCCAGGGCTGATGCCGCCGCCAGATCAGTGAGCCCGGATGCTCCCGCGGCGGCCAGGACCTGCGCCACGCGCCGCCGGGGTCCCGCCCCTGACAGGAGGACCCTTCGATGATTGCCTTACGCCTGAAACATCATCTGGAGGCACAGGGCTTGCCCTTTGCCACCGTCCGCCACCCCTATACCGCCACCGCCTCCGAATGCGCCGAAGCCGCCCATGTGCCGGGCGGCCATCTGGCCAAATCGGTGCTCATTCACATGGAGGAAGGCCCGTTTCTGGCGGTGATCCCCTCTGACCAGAAGGTCGATCTGCACAAGCTGCAGTCGATGGTCGACCGCCGCCTTGGCCTCGCGCCGGAGATTGAACTGGATCAGGTTTTTGATGATTGCGACCCGGGCGCGGCGCCCTGCGTCGGCGCCGCCTATTTGGTGCCCACGGTGATCGACGACAGCCTCACCGGGCTGGACAAAGTCTGGTTCGAGGCCGGCGACCACAAGACGCTGGTGGAAATGAAGGGCGCCGATTTCGACACCCTGATGAAGGACGCCAAACACGGATCCTTCTGCACCCTGCATTGACTTGCGCCACCCCGCGCTGACCTGCGGCGGCCGGGCCCTACCACCCAGGTCTGCCACTCTGGCCTGCTGGTCTGACCTGCTAGTCTGACCGGCCGCCGCAGGCTGCGGGGCGGACCGCCAGGTGGTGCTCAGAAGTCGAACAGATCTTCCAGAAAGTTCTTCGATTTCTTCTTGAAGGACTTCTTTTCGTATTTCTTGTCATATTTCCGGCCATCATCCCGGCTGCGATCGTCATAGCGTTGCGGCTGCGGCGCAGGCTGCATCGGCTGTGCCGAACGTTCGATGATCTTGTCCAACTCGCCCCGGTCCAGCCAGACCCCGCGGCAGCGCGGGCAATAATCGATCTCGACACCGGCGCGGTCGGACATGACAAGTTCGGTTCCGTCAATCGGGCACTGCATTCGCGTCTCCTTGCTCCATTCTCGCCCCTCAGGTGGGCACCCATCCTGCCGCATACAAGGCAACACCTGCGCAAAAACCTGCAGCTTGCGGCTTTCCGTCCGTTTTCAGACCGCTGACCCATGGTAAGCTGGAGGCGAACCAAGGAGGCTTATATGAGCAGCAAGACCATCCTCGCCGGACTTCTTTCCCTTATTCTTTCCTGTGCACCGGCCTTGGCCGATGGCGGCGGCGGTGGCAGCCGCGACAGCAGCGACACCGGCGGCGGCCAGCGCAGCGGTCTCAGCTCCAAGGCCACCCAGGCAGTTGTCAAAACCCTGACCAGCGGCTTCCAGCGCTGCGGCACCCTGCCCCAAATCTATAAATTCGACTGCTACCGGCAGACCTACAAACTGGCAGCCCAGAAGCTGAACGGCAACCAATCCTATGCCGAGGCCTACAAAGCGCTGACAATGGTGGAGGCGACCCTGACCAAAGCCGTCAAGCAGAACCTGGATCCGGACCAGAAGCCCAAGCGCAAGGGTTTGAACCTTTACCGCGCGGTCAAACCGGCTGCGGTGCCGCAGATCAAGCGGCAGGCCACATCGGCAATGCAACGGGCCGAAACCATCCTGCTGCGTTCACCTGCCAGCAAGAAGGAACACTATACCCGCATTGCCGAGGCGGTGAATTCGAACAAGGTGCTGCTGCGCTCTGCTCTGTTGCCCGGCGGCATGATCCGGCTGGCCTGGAGCCTGCTGAAAACGGCCGTTCCGGCCTGAGACTGCCGCGCCTCAGCGCAGCACATGCACGGCACAGGCCGCGTGGCGCACCACGTGGCCTGAGGTCGACCCCCAGATCAGATCCTGCATGGACGGCCGGTGCGAGGCGAGGATAATCAGATCCGGGCCGTTCTGCTCTGCCCAGTCCAGGATCGTGCGGCCGGAGTGCCCCTCCACCAGCTGCCCTTCGGCATTGGGCAGGGTTTTGGCCAGCCCGTCCAGCTCTGCCTGCAGCGCCCTGCGGGTATCTTCCATGAAGTCCGCCGGGATATAGGAAATCGCATAGGCCGGCACCTGTTCGATCACATGCAGCAGCGTCACCTTGGCCCCCGGCGCCGACAACAGACGCGCCGCCTTGAGAGGCCCGGTCACGTCGCGCTCCGGGTCGAATGAGACTGGCACAAGAATATTGTGATACATGGCAGTTCTCCTTTCCCTGCCAGTCTACACCCGTTTTCAGCCGTGCGGATTGACCGGGATCATCCGGGGCTTTGGGATCAGGCCGCGCCGCCATTCATTTGTTGCAGACGCGCCCGCGCCCTTGGGGGTCGGGACCGGGGCCTCAGCCCTCGAACACTTCGGCAACGTCATACATCACCGGCTCGAAACTGCGGCACAGTTCGTTGATCTTGCGGTTGCGTTCGCGCATTTCCGGGCTGCGCAGCATCGCCATGAAATCCTCGCGGCGGCGCCATTGCGAGTAATTGGCAATCCGGGTCTGCGCGTCATTCACATGCAAACCCGCTGCAATGAAGCCCGGCTGTTTGGAAATGAACTCTGAATAGGCGCCCTCAAGCGCTTCCAGCAGGTCCTGGCAGGTCCCTGGCGTCATCTCGAATGTGGTGATAACGGTCTGAATGTCCGCGGTTTTTGCTATTTTCGGCATTGGCTCCTCCGTTGACGTTCTCCCAGCCTACGCGCGTTCATGTGAAAAGCGCACGACATTTTTTGCGAAACCCTCGTGAATGGATTTGACGCCCATTAACACAACCTTAACCATACATGCGAACCCTTGAAGCATCCCAAAGGAGGCTTCGCAATGAGATCTGCCTATGCCGCCTGCCTTGCCATTCTGCTGGCCCCGCCGGCGGCGGGCGGCGCTTGGCTTGAGACCCCTGGACACGGGTTTGCGTCGGCCAGCGCCATCTACCGGCAAACCGACAGCGGAGCCCAGCAGGAGCTGAGGTATTACGGCGCCTACGGGATCACCCCGAAACTGACCCTTGGCGTGGATTTGAACCAGGCCGGGAAACTGTCCGGCCATGCGCTGGTCTTTGCCCGGCTGCCGTTGCACGAGGGCGCGCGCTACAGGCTTGCTGCTGAAACCGCGATCGGCGGCAACAAATACCACGGTCAATGGCTGATGATGCAGCGCGCCACCCTGTCCTACGGGCGCGGGTTCGCCACCGGCAAGGCCAGCGGCTGGCTGGCTATCGATGCGGCCTATGAGCTGCGCAACAGCGGCCTGGACCGCGCCTGGAAACTGGACGCCACGCTGGGTCTGAACCGCCCCGGAAAACCCGCTCCGATGCTGCAGGTTGAAACCTCGAAACCGGAGGGCGGGTCGTTTTCCTATACGTTGACGCCGTCGCTGCGGGTTCCGCTGGTCTCTGGGCGGGAGCTGGTGATGGGGCTGGAGCATCGCAATGCGGTGCAAAGCAGCCTTGGCCTGAAACTGGGGCTGTGGCAGAAGTTCTGAACCCAAGTCATGAAATCCGTCCCCGACAGAAAGCCCGGCATGGCCGATGTGATCCGCCCCACCGATGACGAATCCCGCGCGCTGGCCCAAAGCCTGATGCAAACCGCCCGCTTTGCCGCGCTTGGCGTGCTGCTGGAAGAGAGCCAGCCACTGGTGGCACGGGTGGCCTTTGGACTGGATGCACAAGGAGGCCCGGTCAGCCTGATCTCTGATCTCGCGCAGCACAGCCAGGCGCTGCGCCGGCATCCGGTCTGTTCGCTGCTGATCGGAGAGCCCGGCGCCAAGGGGGATGCGCTGGCCCATCCGCGTCTCAGCCTGATGGCTGAAGCGGCGTTTGTGCCGCGCACGGACCCGGCGCATGCGGTTCTGGCGGATGCCTATCTGCGCCAGCACCCCAAGGCAAAGCTGTATCTGCAGTTCACTGATTTCAGCTTTGTCCGCTTTACCGTCACTGCGGCGCATCTGAACGGCGGCTTCGGCAAGGCCTTTCGCCTTGCCGCCGCGGATCTGCTGCCCGGGGGCTGACATCATCAGCTGTCCATCCGCATCAGCACCTGTACCCTCCCCTTGACTGCCTCCTGCCAGCGCAGGCGGATCTGGTCATTGCCGGAGCCTTGCTCCAGCTCTGCATAGGGGGTGATGTAACGGACGCTATTGCCACCGGTCCGCAGTGGACCCAGCGCCACGACGCTGTCGGCAAAGCGCGCATAGCCCTGGAATGGCAGTTCGCCGCCGGAAGCAACGGTCCAGGACGAGGACGCCGAGGACTGGTCATGCACCACCCGCAGCGGGTTGGCCGAATGGCTGGTCACGTTGTGATACATGTTGCCGGTCACCACCACGTTTTTGGAACGGCTGAAGTCGAGGTCGGCGAAACTTGTGTCGACCCGCTCTGCCCTGTCGATGCTGCCATTGGTCGAGCGGAACTTGTTGCCGGTGATCGACACGCCGTTCAGGAAGTTGCCGCTGCCATAAGGCTTCACCACGATATAGCTGAACCATGGCGCCACATCGCCGGACAGGAACACATTGGCGTTGATCGACAGCGCGCTGAAGGAAAACCCGCCGGTATATTCCGGCGAAGGATCGCGTTCATTGGTCCATTCGATAAAGCAGTTATCGACATAGTTGTCAGAGACAGTGGACGTGCAATTGTTGGAGGTCAGCACCAGGCCCGCAGTGCGCACCCCATCCGGGACGCTGTCGCCCTGAAAGAAATGGTTGCCCGTCACCGTGTTGTTGCTGCCGCCCAGGATTGCAAAATGGAGGAAGCGGGTGGCGCGGTTGCTGCGCAGCTTGGCGTCATTCTTGTTGACGTTCAGCCCGATGCTGACCCGCTGCGAAACGTCCAGCGGATCCTCATGCGACAGGAACTGGCAATTGTCGATCAGAATGCCCTGGCAGCCGGTGCCGGTGGAGGTGATGCCGCGGTCCATGGGGCGGGAGAAAAAGCAGCTGTCAAACGTGTTGACCGAACCGGACGGCGCCAGACGTACCGTACTGCAGCGACCGTTGCACTGAAACTCGATGTCCTGCAGCCCGAATTTGCTGAGAGAACTGAAGCCGCTGAAATCCATCAGATACTTGAAGTCGCGGAAGGTGAAATTCTGCGTGCCTTCCGCATCAAAAAGCGCGCCGCTGAGGGTGATCACGCCAGAGCCGTTGTTCTTGGATGTCACATAGATTTCGCGGCCCACGCCAGCGCCCTCGACCAGCGATCCGACGGCGATATTGGCGATATTGGTGACATTGGTCAGCCTTTTGGAGTCAGAGGCGCTGTAAGTCGCCCGCGAGGTGACAACATCGGTATCCCAGGCGGCACTGCTGGCGGCCTCCAGCTGGCCATTGCGGATGATACGGCGGGTGGCATAAGAGGATTTGTTCGGCGCCGCCGCAGCCATATCAATGGGGGCGGTGACGGTGATCTTGCGGCCCATCAGGTCGAGCGATTCATGGTCGGAGTTGTTCAGGAGCGCCTGAAACGCCTTCTTGAAGCCCAGTTCCTCATTTCCAAAGGCCGCAGCATAGGCCGGAAAGTTGTAATTCTTGGTCAGAAGCAGGATCGCGCTGTCCGGCATGTCGACGGTGCCTTCAAACACCGCCTCATGGTTCAACGACACGGTGCTGCCCAGGTAGAACTCCCCCGCAGGCACCAGGATGCGGCGCCCGTCCGCGGCGGCGTCTGCGGCCTCAAAGGCAGCGGTGCAGTCAAAACTGCCATTGCCCACCGCCCCGTAGTCGGTGACATCCACCACGCTGAGCATATCGCGCAGGAAGGCACTGGTAATGTCGGTGATCTCGATATCGTCGATGCGCACCACACCGCCATTGGCGCCGGTCAGGTCGAGACCGAAATGGCCGTAAGCCGCATCGCGCCCCCAGGGCATGTCCACGCCGCCGCGGCTGCCGCTGCCGACGATGCCGGTCACCTCGACCACTTCACCATAGGTGCTGAGCGCCGCCTGCGGTGCAATTTCGGTGACACCGCCAAGGTGGTTGCCGTTGCTGCGGGCGGCCCAGCCGGCCACGCGGACCGAGGGCAGCGCACCGCTGACGGCCTTCACCCGCAGCTTGATCTGCAGATAGCAGCCCGGCTGCAGCGGCGTCTCGCCCATGAAGCGCAGTTTCTGGGTGTTTTCGGTCTTCTGCATCTCCAAACAGCCGCCAAAATCCGCGTCCGCCGCCACATAGACCGCATTGGCAGCGCTGTCATAAGTGTCTGAGCCCGGCGTGCCGTTGCCGCTGGACCAGACATTGAGGCCGGCCGCAAAGGCAGGGGGCATCAGCTGCAGTCCCTCGGTGATTGCCTTGTTCATGGAAGCTTCCTTTCCTGCTGCGCATGTCGCGTTCGAGGAAAAGGAAGTACAGGCACGGCGTTAAATTCCGCCAAGCGGTGCGTACGCTGCCCAGGCTTCAGACGCTGTCTGCCTGCCCCTTAAGCAGATGTACTGCGTTGATTTTCCAGCCGCTTCCCAGGTTAACCATTTGGTAATCCAAGAGGTGCACGGCGCCGTTCTGATCGGTGATCATTACCCGCTGCCACAGGCTGCCTGCGACCTCGCGCAGGTCCAGATAGCGCACTTCGGCCGGGTGCCAGACCATTGGGTAGCCCTGCTGCACCATGTCGGCAAATCGCTGGGGTGTGCGGAAGATACGCCGGATTGACGGCGCAGCATAAGAGAAGGCAGTCTCTGCGTCGTTGTTCAGGAAAGCTGTAAACTGAGAGCCGATCACAGCTGTGACCGGCTCTCTCTGGGCGAAGACCGGAAAGGTCAGAAGAAAAACACTTACCCCCGCAAACAGAACACTGCGCATCTGCCCCTCCCGGTCCGACTTGTTGAGCTAGGGCAAAGTGAAGTGACGTCAAAAAATAAATTTTCAGGGACAGACAGGCTGCACTGGGACACCCGGAAAACCGCCATGCCCCGGTGTGACGGCGACACAGCCTGTCTTGTGCTATGGCTTGACGAAAAGGGCGCGGAAACCCGCGCCCTCATTGTCTGCGTTGAAGGAAGGCTTAGGCCAGCTCGCCGGCCAGTGCCTTTTCGATCAGCGCGATGGTGTCCCCAACGCCATAAAGCGCGATGAAACCGCCAAAGCGCGGCCCCTGAGAGGCACCCAGCAGCACTTCGTAGATCGCCGAGAACCAGGCGCGCAGCGGCTCGAACCCATGGATTTTGCCGATGGCGAAGACCACGGACTGCAGGAACTCCTCATCCGCGAAATCCGCCTCGGGCAGCGGATCGTCATTGCCGGCCAGTTCGTTCTTTTTGGCAATCGCTGCCAGTGCAGCCTCGGGCGATTTCAGCGCATCCGCCAGATCCTGCAGCGCCGCGCGCTCCTGATCGGTGGGCAGGCGGAATTCTTTTGCGGGTTTCACGAAGTCGTTGAAATAGGCCACAGCAAAGCCTGCCGCCTGATCCATTGTTGGATTGCTTTCGGGCGTCGCATCGGGGGCGTATTTGTTGATGAAACCCCACATGGTTGCCTTGTCCTCGGCGCTGGAAGCAGAGGCGAGGTTCAAGAGCATCGAGAAGGGCACCACCATATCCGACTGCGGCACGTCGCCTGCGTGGATGTGCCAGACTGGATTGTTCAGCTGTGCCTTCAGCTCCTGGCCGTGATAGGCGCGCAGCTGCTGGTGGTATTCATCCACCGCCTTGGGGATCACATCGAAATGCATCCGCTTGGCGGTTTTGGGCTTTTGGTACATGAAATAGGCCAGGCTTTCGGTCGAGGCGTAGGTCAGCCATTCGTCGATCGAAATGCCGTTGCCGGAGGTTTTCGAGATCTTCTGGCCGTTGGCATCCAGGAACAATTCATAGGTGAAATGCTCTGGCGCGCGGTGGCCCAGCACCCGGCAGATGCCGTCGTAGATCGGTGTGTTGGTGGAGTGGTCCTTGCCGTACATCTCAAAATCAACACCCAACGCCGCCCAGCGGGCGCCGAAATCCGGTTTCCACTGCAGTTTCACGTTGCCGCCGGTCACCGGCAGGGTCCATTCCTTACCGTCTTCGTCGTCAAAGGTGATGGTGTAGGTCTCGGCGCAGACTTTTTTCATCGGCACGTACAGCACGCGGCCGGTTTCCGGATGGATCGGCAGGAAGATCGAATAGGTCTGGCGGCGCTCCTCACGCAGGGATTTCAGCATGATCGCCATGACATCGTCATACTTCTCGACGGCGCGTTTCAGCACGTCGTCGAACTGGCCGGACTGGTAAAACTCCTTGGCCGAGATGAACTCATACTCAAACCCGAAAGTATCCAGGAACCGGCGCAGCATGGCGTTGTTGTGGTGGCCAAAGCTCTCATGCGTGCCAAACGGATCCGGCACCGAGGTCAGCGGCTTCTGCAGATGCTCTGCCAGGCTCTCTGGGTTTGGCACATTGCCGGGCACCTTGCGCATGCCGTCCAGGTCGTCCGAAAAGCAGATCAGCTTGGTCGGGATGTCCGAGATGGTTTCGAACGCGGTCTTGATCATAGTGGTGCGAGCGACTTCGCCGAAGGTACCGATATGTGGCAGGCCGGAAGGGCCATAGCCGGTTTCGAACAGCACATAGCCCTTTTCCGGCGCGCCCTTGGCATACCGTTTGAGCACCCGGCGGGCTTCTTCAAACGGCCAGGCTTTGCTCTTGAGAGCCTCGTTGCGCACATCAGACATTTGTGTTCTCCATCGGCGGCGGTTGCGTCAGTAATCCGGGGGCCGCGTGATCAGCCCGGACGCCCCATGCGTCCGGCTCTTCCCTCTATTGTGCCTGTGCAGCATGAGTCAATAATACCCGCCCCGACCGGACCAGCCCCTGACGGTAAATGTTGAAATAAAGACTTCGGTTGGCCACAAAGTGGCCAATCTACCCCTTAGAACCCCTCTTGAATGGCCCCTTTCGGGGGATTTTGAAGGGTTTCCACATGAACGACCTCTCGAAGATATCTTCGACAGACCACGGCCTCGAACGCCGACTGCCTCTTCCCTTCGAGGGAGTCGATGTCAATTTCTGCCGGAACCCGCAGTACTCAGGGCTGGGGCTTTCCCCAGATCCCTACAAGCGGCCTTTGTCATGCGAGATGAAGAAGAAGGAAGGCACGTATACCCAAAAAGATTGAGGGAGAGCATTTTCAGCTCTCCCTCGAATTCTGATCAGTCGATCCCTAATCTGATGGTATCTTCCGCTTATCGGTTGGCCCCATCCGGCGCTCGCTCGAACCTGTGCAGCTTTCGCCACACCCCATGTTTAACGACCAGCAAGGCGTAAGTGCGGTCGAGGTGTTACCCTGTTCTGAGGAATATATGGTTCCTCAAGCCGAGTCAAACAAAAAACAATTTAGAAAGAGCTACCTTAGAGGCCGCTCAAGAAGCATACACTGGTGTCAACAACAGCACCACCACCCCGAACAAGCTCCGCTGCACTCCAGATTGATGTTCCTGACGACATCAAGTCATCTGTGACCAGGATGTTCTTTCCAGCGATGTTTGGCATGGCTCCAGAAACCGTCAATGGGTTGAAGAAAGGGCGAATTTTCTTGTCCAACTCCTTCATTGAGACATGCTGCCCGGCTTCCATCCCTTTCCAGGTTGCCATCTGAGTGTTGTATTTCTTAAGGGTCCTCTTGTTAGAGATCTTCCGCTTCTTCTGTTGTTCTTCGTCGAGAATGTCTTGAATTGTCTTCTTGCTCAGAAAGCTGGGTTGCAAGAAAGGAACTTCAATCCAGTCAGAGACGCAGCGTCCAAACTCTTCCCCAAACCCATTACTTGAAGGGACCGGCATCACATAGTCCGGCTTGAGATCATCCTTCATTCCTTCGACGATCAGCTTTGCTCTCGTCAAAAACATCTTCCGATACATCGGGACAATTTTGTAGTTGTTCATGCCTTTGAAGGCATAGATCAAAGGGTTACCATCCCGATCCTTGTCACCTGTGTGATTTCGCCTGAACACAAATTTTAAGTCGATGTCTTTGACCCGGCCAGCGGTAGGATTTCCTTCCAATGACGTATCGACACGAGACTGATGCGTGTCATCAAACATAACGAAACGATCTCGTGAAATATTTAGACCCAAGATTTACCTCAATATTTTCTAATGAGGAGATGGGCCAATTCACTCAAAAAGGAAACCCCGAGTTTGACTTCGGGGCTTCAACATTTACCGTCAGGGGCTGGCCCGACTGGACCGGGTTTTGCCGGGCCGCAGCGCGCAAAAGTTACCGCCGCGCGCGGTCAGCCGTTGAACCTGGCAGCTGGCGCACCTATCCTGTTGGTATCGCATATTTCGCAGACAAGGATTTCGTTCATGACCGAGCAAGCACCGCATTCGATGTCCCCGCAGGACTGCCTGGTGGCCCTGATGGTGGCGGTTTCGGCTTCGGACGAAAACATCCGCACGTCCGAACTGGTCAAGATCCAGTCGGCGGTCAACATGCTGCCGGTCTTTGCCGACTTTGACATCGACCGGGTCAGCCGCATTTCCAAGACCGTTCTGGATCTGTTTGAACAGGAAGACGGGCTGGCGGCGCTGTTCGGCCTCATCCGCGGCGACCTGCCGGAACGGCTGTTTGAAACGGCTTATGCACTGTCCTGCGACGTGGCCGCAGCGGATGGTATCCTGGGCGAGAGCGAGCTCGAGTTCCTGGCGGAAGTGCGCTATGAGCTGAACATCGACCGGCTGCACGCCGCTGCGATTGAGCGCGGCGCCCGTGCCCGGCACATGGTCTAACGGCTCCGGTTCCTGCTGTTTCTCATGCCGCTGAAGCATAGCGGGTCTGCACAACGCATACTTGCGGAACTTTTGACGCACTCCCATCTCGCGCTAGTTCGTTGTGTATTGGGAAATGGTCCATGGTCAAGTGGCACAGAGATATTGGTGAAATCCGCAGGCTCCTGCTCGAAATAGAGGGCGGGCGGGACTCGTTCTGCGCTCTGCCGCAGTCAACTGCCGAAGCGATGATGCTGCCGGTGGCAGAATGTCTGCCGGAGCCGGAGGCACGTAAGCTGGCTTATCACCTGAACCTGCTGGAGAGCGCCGGGCTGGCCCGGTTCGGTCGTATGGAAAACGGCAACTGGCTGGTGCGCGGGCTGACCTGGAGCGGCCATGAACTGCTGGACAACATACGAAGCGAAGAGGTCTGGGCAGCCGTGCGCGCGCGCCATGAGCAGCTGGGCGGGTTCAGCATGGAGATCCTCGGCGAGCTGGCCAAGGAGCTGACACGCGCCAGGGCGGGGTGCCTCGAGGGCTCTGAGGCCTGACCTGACCGCCTTGATTTCCGGGGGCCTGTTCGTTGACAGGCTCCGACAGGCACGGTTCTTTGCAATCCGCGCGGGCGTCAACTGCCGTAGACCGCCCCCCAGCGTTCGATCAGCTGCTGCTGCAGCTGCTTGGCGCGGCGGTTCCAGCTGCGGGCGCCCTGCGGGCGTTCGCGCTGCGCCCGCGTAAGGCGGTCGCGGGTCTTCTGATCCGCGGTGAAGATGGTAAAGGCCAAGACGGTGCCGTCCGCCGCGGTCATGAAGCCGCCAAGGCCCGAGACGAAGTTGAGTGTCCCGGTCTTGGCTGCGACCTTGATCGGGTGGCCCTTGATGATGCGCCCCTTGGCGTCGCGCATCTGGAAAGATTTCAAGAGCGGCTTCAACTGGCCCGCCTTATAGGCGGCCACCAGCGCGCCAGTCAGATCTGCAGGCGTCATCCGCGAGTCTTCGCCCAGCCCGGAGTGATCCACCAGCCGGGTGGAGGACATGCCGTATTTTGCGGCAGCCCAGCGGCTCATCTCTGCCGCGGAAGCCGAGAGCGAAGCCGGCCGGCCGGCACGGGCGGCGGTGGCGGACATGCCGATCATTTCCGCCATCAGATTGTTGGAGTATTTCAGCATCGCCTTCAGCAGCACATCCAGCGGCGGGCTGCGATGCTGCGCCAGCAGTGTGGCCGAAGGCAGCAACTTTGTCTTTCGCGCTTTTGGCAGAGAAATGCCATTGGCCCGCGCCATGGTGCGGAAGACATCGCCGGCATAGGCCGCAGGGTTGCGCACCGGCAGCCAACGGGAGCCGCCTTTGCCCAGCGCCTTGGAGGCGACGGTCCAGTGATCCACCCCGCCCTTCTCGGCATAGGTATAGACCGGCACTGCGCGGGACTGGATCGCCATCCGGGAAGCGGCAACCTCGGGGCGGTATTTCTCGGTGCGGGCGTCCATAGTTGTCACCCAGCCGCCGCCGGCGGCGCGTTTCCATTCGAAATGCACCCGGTTGAAGTTCAGCGAAATGCCAGAGACCGCAGGTGAATATCCGACATGGTCGGGCTGGTCGGGATCAATGGTCTTGACGGAGGGCAGCGCACCGTCCCAGACCAGAAACTTGCCGCGCACCTCGCGCACACCGGCAGTTTTCAAGGACTTTGCCAGCAATGCCAGATGGTCACTGTTCAGCAGCGGATCACCGCCGCCCGCCAGGATCACGTCCCCCGCGACCACGCCGCCGGACACGCCGCCGGTCGCAAGAATACGGGTTTCGAACCGGTGATCCGCCCCCAGAACATCCAGCGCATAAAGCGCAGTCAGCGCCTTGGCAACGCTGGCAGGCGGCAGTGCCTGTGTGCCGCCGGCGGTTTCCAGCATCTGCCCGGTCTTGACATCCGCCACGGCGCACACAGCTTCGCCGCGCAGCCCGGCACGTTCGATCAGCGCTTTCAACCCATCGGCGCCCGCAGCCAAAGAGCTGACTTTGCGGGCAACAGGCCGCAGCGAGACCGCCGGCGCATTGGCCAGCGCAGACGTGCCCGCCAAAGCGGCAAGCCCGGAAAGGAGGAATGTCCGGCGTGAAGTCATCTTGTTCATTTTTAGGGTCAGGTACCGTTCTTCTTCAATCCCCGATCCACGGCTTTGCGCCGCAAGGTCCCGGCTGTTTCACACTGGCAAGTTCACACTGACAAATTCGCACTGGCAAATCCTGTAACCACAGGCAGCATGTTTCAGGGCAGTTTCCCCATGTTTGCGACCATGTCAATAATCCCGGCAGGCGACCAGTGCCGGATATTGTTGACAGATCGCAGGCTCATCCGCCCTGCACTGCTGACCAGTCGCCGCGGGCGCGCAGCGCAGTAGAGCTTACATCCACCATTGGCAGGTTGATGAAACACCAGGCCGGACTTTCCGACTGCGCCAGCAGCTGGCTTTCGCTGCCTTTCAGCATGGCATGGCGGTAGATCCGCGCCGCCGGGGAATAGCGGGCTGAGATCCGGTCGCCGGGCCGGGCCAGCACCCCGACCGGCACCGTGTCCAGGATCTGCTGCCAATCCTTCCAGCGGTGGAAATGGGTCAGGTTGTCTGCCCCCATCAGCCAGACAAAGCGCACCCCCGGATGACGGCGGCGCAGGTGGCGCAGGGTCTGGGCGGTGTAGCGGGTGCCCAGCTTTGCCTCGATGCCACTGATGTGGATGCGCGGATGTTGAATCAGGTCTTCTGCAGCCAAGATCCTGCGCTGCAGAGAGGCCGGTCGGCGGGTCTTCAGCGGATTGCCGGGCGACACCAGCCAGAACAGATGATCCAGACCAAAGCGTTTCAGCGCCGCATGGGAAATCGCTGCATGGCCGCGATGCGGCGGGTCAAACGACCCTCCCAGAAGCCCGACGCTTTGGCCCGGGTGGATATGCGGCAATCTGCAAACCATGAAGTGCTTGATGCGCATAATTTGCGGGGGAGATCAATTGGATGTTGAAAGCGGGAGCAAATGCGCATTTGCCTTGCACGACGCACAGCTCCGGCATGACGGGGAGGTCAGGCGCGAGCCGGGCGGCGCGCCAAGCCAAGACGGGCCGTTGCATCCGTTCTGAAGACATTCCCACGGCGCCAATGAGTGCATAAGGGAGCGCGCAGCCGGAGCAAGCTGGGCGTCCCACCCCTGCGGCGCATCCCGCATTGCCCCGCCGCCGCCCTTCGGCTATCACACCAGCCAGCTAGAATTCCCCCATCATGGAGCAGTCACATGGCCGCCTATCAGTACGTCTACCACATGCAGGGTGTCTCCAAGACCTACCCGGGTGGCAAGAAATGCTTTGAAAACATCCACCTCTCCTTTCTGCCCGGCGTGAAAATCGGTGTGGTCGGCGTCAACGGCGCCGGTAAGTCCACCCTGATGAAGATCATGGCCGGTCTGGATACCGATTTCACCGGCGAGGCGTGGTCGGCCGAAGGCGCCAAAGTTGGCTATTTGCCGCAGGAGCCGCAGCTGGACGAGAGCCTGTCTGTGCGTGAAAACGTCATGCTGGGTGTGGCAGAGAAAAAGAACAAGGTCGACCGCTTCAACCAGATCGCGGTGGAGATGGCCGAGAATTACACCGATGAGCTGATGGCCGAGATGACCGAGCTGCAGGACGCGATTGACGCGGAAAACCTGTGGGATCTGGACAGTCAGGTGGATGTCTCGATGGAGGCGCTGCGCTGCCCGCCGGATGACGCCAAGATTGCGGATCTTTCCGGCGGTGAGAAACGCCGCGTGGCCCTGTGCAAACTCTTGCTGGAAGCGCCCGACATGCTTCTGCTCGACGAACCGACCAACCACCTGGACGCCGAGACCATCGCCTGGCTGCAGCAGCACCTGATCGACTACAAGGGCACCATCCTTTGCGTCACCCACGACCGTTACTTCCTGGATGACATCACCGGCTGGATTCTGGAGCTGGACCGTGGCCGCGGCATTCCCTACGAAGGCAACTACTCTGCCTGGCTGGAGCAGAAGGCCAAGCGCCTGAGCCAGGAAGCCCGCGAAGACAAGGCCAAGCAGAAGACGCTGGAGCGCGAGCTGGAATGGATGCAGCAGGGCCAGAAAGCCCGTCAGGCGAAATCCAAGGCGCGTATTGCCGCCTATAACGAAATGGCCAGCCAGTCCGAACGCGAGAAGGTCGGGCGTGCCCAGATCGTCATTCCGAACGGCCCGCGCCTGGGGTCCAAAGTGATCGAAGTGACCGGTCTCGCCAAGCATTTCGGCGACAAGCAATTGATCGAGGGGCTGGAGTTCTCGCTGCCTCCGGGCGGTATTGTCGGCGTGATCGGCCCCAACGGCGCCGGTAAATCGACCCTGTTCAAGATGCTGACCGGCCAGGAACAGCCCGATTCCGGCTCTGTGGAATATGGCGACACGGTGAAACTGTCCTATGTCGACCAGTCGCGTGATGACCTGAAGGATAATGAAACCGTCTGGGAAGCGATTTCCGGCGGCGCCGAGATCATCGAGCTGGGCGACGCCCAGGTCAACTCCCGCGCCTATTGCTCTTCGTTCAACTTCAAAGGCGGCGACCAGCAGAAACCGCTGAACCTGCTGTCCGGCGGTGAGCGCAACCGTGTGCATATGGCGCGGCTACTGAAAGAGGGCGGCAACGTTCTGCTGCTCGACGAACCGACCAACGACCTGGACGTGGAAACCCTGCGGGCGCTGGAAGACGCGCTGGTCGATTTCGCCGGCTGCGCCGTGGTGATCTCGCACGACCGTTTCTTCCTCGACCGGATCTGCACACATATCCTGGCGTTCGAGGGCGACGCCCATGTGGAGTGGTTCGAAGGCAATTTCGAGGACTACGAAGAAGACAAGAAGCGCCGTCTGGGACCGGACGCGCTGGAGCCCAAGCGGTTGAAGCACAAGAAGTTCGCGCGGTAAAAGTTAGCCGGGGCGGATGTAAAGTCCGCCCCATTTTTTAGAATGTGTTGACACGCAACGCCCCTGAGCAGATTAATACCCTCCACCATACCCCCTAGGTGGAGCCACTATGTCATCTGAACTTGACCCGAACGCAATCGCTGCAGCAACACTCAGTGACCTTGCAAAAGAATTCTTTGTCGGCTCCACTCGCTACCTAAAGACCACAACAAAGAAAAAATGGGAAAAAATATTTCCCAACTTTGAAAAACACCTGACAGAAGTTCACAAACGGTCCACTTCTGTAAAAGTACTTTGCTCACCCGACGCCCCGACTGATTTTCAGTCCGTATATGTTTGCCCCAAGCTCAAAGGGGTCGATGGTGAAATAGAGGAATTCGACCTCGTTTCAAGAATTAGAGATGGTGAAAATGCCATCATTAGATCAAACGGAGGGACTGGAAAAACCTTCCTTATGCGCCATATCTGGCTATCACTCTTTACAGAGCCTAAAGGAAAGTTTCCAGTTTTTATTGAGCTAAGAGGATTGAATGACCCCTCAAAACTTGACTTGGAAACCTACATTCGCGCCATGGCCTTCAAGGCAGGTGGAATTTCCGTTGAAAACTTTCGAGAATTTTGCAATGAAGGTCAGTTTATCTTCCTTTTTGATGGCTTCGATGAAGTAAAACGTGAGCAAAGAGCGCCGCTTGAAGCACAAATACTGGAAATGGCGGACAGATATCTAAAGTGCTCATTCATTGTTACAGGTAGACCTGACGATCGTTTTTCCAGTTGGTCTCGCTTCCCAATCTTCTCTTGCCTACCTTTCTCCTATGATCAGTTTTGTGAATTGATTGAAAAAGTACCATTTGACTCAGTCGCAAAGAAGAAGTTTCAAAAACTTTCGAACGAAACCTTCTTCAACAACCACAAAGACTTTCTTTCAAATCCGCTCCTATCTCTCATGATGCTAATGACTTACAAAGATCACGCTGAAATTCCATCAAAGCTTAGCGTTTTCTATGAGAACTGTTTTTTGACCCTGTTTACCCGACACGACGCCTTGAAAGAACAATATCACCGCAAAAAGAAACTGGATCAAGATGAATTTCGCCGTGTGTTCTCAGTATTCTGCTTCTTCTCATACTTGAAGCAAAAACCTCAGATGGGTGAAGACGAACTAAGAACACTCACATCAAAGGCAATCGAGTTCACCGGCATCGGTATTAGTGTAGACGACCTGGTAAACGAATTCATTGAAACAGTGAACCTGATAGAGAAAGACGGAACAATCTTTCGATTCATTCATAGATCTTTTCAAGAATACTTTGCTGCTTATTGCGCGACTAAAGTTTTGACCGAGAAAAGCAAGGAGGCGCTCTCTGTATTCGCTTCTCGGCACCTAGACACAACCTTAAGGCTATGTCACGAAATGCACCCTGACCTCGTAGCATCAGAATATCTGCTGCCAGAATACAAAAGATGTTCAGAATCTGGGCTGCTTCCAACAAATTTTCAAAAATCAAAACCTTTTGAAGCCCTTGCTGCTTGCCAGTTCAAACTTTCATTCAGCTTTACTAAGGGCCATGAGATTTCTCGCACAACCTCCTGGGGACCTTGCAATCAGTACCAAGACATCGTCTCCTCGTTTGACCGCATCTTCCTCAACGAGAATTACTTCGAGTCGGGCATTGGCGACATGACGTACGAACTCCATACCATTTGCGGAGAAGAATCTCGCGCCATTCATGATTCGAAAATGAAGAGATCTGTCACAATCGACGTGGAAGTGAGCTTTACAGAAACCGGCGTTGACTACGACATATCCACATCTAAAGATTACTCTCGCATCCCTAAGGCCATTTCAATTTTCGCCGAAACGATGAAAGGCCACACGCTGACACTTTCTGGAAACTTAGAAAAACTTCATCGCCGGAAGAATGTCGCCGTTGCAAAGATTGTGGAAGGGCTATCAGAACAAGCAGAGGACAGGTCTACGAGTCTAATCGAAGAATTTGGCTTGTAGGATGCTTGACCGTTTTGGAAAGGGAGAGCACCCCAGCCAACTTCGCCTTTCCCGCGCGCTGCGCTATGATCCCCTCAGGCGCCCTGCGCGCCCATATTGATTGACGCATTAAAAGGATCTCCCCATGCCCCTGAAACCGGAAGACGTGAAGGCACAGGTCGAAGCGCTGAATGGCAAGAAGGCCAAGCGCAAGAAGCTGACAACCGAACCCGAAGGCACCAAGGGCAAGAAGCTGCCCGGCGATGTGCGCAAGGGGCTGGAGGCGCATTTCTCCAAGGCGAAACTGGCCAAGGTGCAGGTGCATGTGGGCGGCAACGCCAAGGATCTCTGCAAAGAGCTGAAGGCCAAAGCCTTTACCTATGGCAACGACATCTATTTCATGAAGCCGGGCGACGCCAAGAACTCGGAGCTTTTGGTGCATGAGCTGGCGCATGTGCTGCAACAGGGCAAAGGCCGGATGCCCCAGGCCAAGGACGGCGAGGCATTGACGTCGAAGTGACCGCGCTGTTTTTTGCCGGATTGGCCCGGATCGCCGCATTGTTAACCTTTTGATAACACAGTTGGGCGGATGATGGCACAGGAGGCAGCGCCGCATTGGGCCGCGCTGCGCGAAATCGCGGAGGCTTCATGGCCTGGGCAGGCATCATCTTGGGCGTAATTGCAGGGCTGGCTGCTGCCGTGCTGGGCTTTGCTGCAGCCGAACTGCCCCTGTGGGTCTGTGTGCTGATTTATCCGGCTGCAGGCTCTGTGGCGGCGTTGCTGACAACGGCGTTTCTTTACTGGCGCAGCAATCCGGCAGGGCCCGGCGACCCAACGCCCCCCGATGCCACGCTGGCCGCGGCCGCCTGAAATCCGCAGATCACGGGTGCCGGTCTGTTCCAAAGACGGGCTTGTGCGGTTTCAGCCGCGCAGCCAGGCGGCGATCTGCGCTGACCGCATCGCGCCAGCCTTGCGCTTTTTCTCCTTGCCACGTTCAAAGGCGATCAGCGCCGGAATGCCGCGGATGCGGTAGCGGGCGCCGGTGGACTGGTGATCCTGGGTGTTGAGCTTGACCAGCCGCGCGGACCCGGCCAGAGTCTTGGCCGCCTTGGCAAACTCTGGCGCCATCATCCGGCAGGGGCCGCACCAGGGCGCCCAGAAATCCGCAACCAGCAGAACATCATCGTTCTGCACCGCTTTCTGCAGGGTGGCCGGGTCCACATTCACCGGTTTGGACGGCATCAGCGGCGCGCCGCAGCTGCCGCATTTCGGGCCGCTGCCCAGTTTCTCCTCTGGCACCCGGTTCAGCTGGGCACACGAAAAGCAGGTGAGGGTTTTGGCACCCATGTCGGTTCCTTTGGCAGTTTGCCCCGGTATAGCTGCGGCAGCCGACGGTGCAACAGTTTGCCTAACATCCTCTCAAACCCGTTGACCGCCTGCCCCTGCCGCCGGAAGATACGGAGGAGTAACAATTGACGTTCGGAGGTTTGGCCATGTTTTCACGCCGGAACATTCTCATCAGTGGCAGCGCAGCGGCAGTGTCCGCATTGCTGCCTTTGCCCGCGCTGGCCCGCAAGCAGGACCCTGCCCCATTTGACCCTACTCCGCAGGAGGTCCGGATTCGCAAGGATTTTGCCCCCGGCCAGATCCTGGTGCTGCCGCGCTCCTACTACCTTTATTTCGTGACCGACACACGCAAGGCGATGCGATACGGTGTCGGCGTCGGCAAGGCCGGGCTGGAGTTTACCGGCCGCGCTGTGATCGAGCGCAAGAAGGAATGGCCCACCTGGCGGCCCACCAACGAAATGATTGAGCGCGATCCGCGGGCCTATGCCAAATTCATCGACAATGACTACATTCAGCCGGGCGGTCCGAATAATCCGCTGGGGGCGCGGGCGCTCTATCTGTTCCAGAACGGGGTCGACACCTATTTCCGTATCCACGGAACCAACCAGCCGCAAACCATTGGGCATTCGGCGTCAAACGGCTGCATCCGGATGCTGAACGACCACGTAATGGACCTGTACGAGCGGGTGCCGCTGGGCACGGTGGTCACCGTACTTTAGGCCGGGTTGTGGTGGGGAAATCGGCACGGTTTTGCCGGATTTCGCCCCAGAACCCTGCGTCACAGCGCATTTTTTCTTGCACCGAACGGGATTCCTACTCAATTCTGTCACGGCGATGTGACGCGGATGCCATTCCTGTCCCCTACCCGGAACGGTCATGATCATCTGCAGACGTTGCCGGACTGCCGCATGACGCGGGCAGACAATTGAGACGACGTAGGAGTATACGACGATGGCCACTGGCACCGTCAAATGGTTCAACACCACCAAAGGCTACGGCTTTATTGCACCCGAAGATGGCGGCAAGGATATTTTCGTCCACATTTCCGCTGTTGAGCGCTCTGGCCTGACCGGCCTGGCGGACAATCAGAAAGTGACCTATGAGCTGCGCGCAGGCCGCGACGGCCGCGAATCCGCTGTGGATATCGCACTGGTTTCCTGATCCTCTGATCTGCTTTGAGATTTCCAAACAGCCCTGACTGACGGGGCTGTTTCACTGGGCTATTGACGCCGCCAGTTGCAGGGCTGCCGGGCCGATTGCAGCCACGTTCAGCGCCACACCCCGGGCGTTGGGATGGATGCTGTCGTCCTGCATGAACGCCTGCGCTGCTGCGGGATCATTTCCTGCCGCCTCTGCGATGCCGGCAAAGGCGTCCGGGTGCAGCACCGCGCCGTATTCATCCGCAAGCTCTGGATAGATCGCGTCAAAATCCCGTTTATAGTCTGGGCCATAATTGCGCGGAGCCTTCATGCCGATCAGCAGAACCTTGATCCCCTGGGCCTGAGCCGTCTGCAGGATGCGGGTCAGGTTGGCGCGCGCCGCCTGCGGTGCCAGCCCGCGCAGCATATCATTGCCACCTAAGAGAACGATCAGCCCGTCGGGATTGTCCGACAGCGTCCATGCAGCGCGCTCTGCCCCGCCGGCCGTGGTGTCGCCCGAGACACCCGCGTTTTGCAGCACCGTTTCGGCGCCGTTTTCATTCATCCACTGCTCCAGCTGTGGCACCAGCCCCTGGCCCTGCGGCAGCCCGTACCCCTGCACCAGACTGTCGCCAAGGACCGTGATCCGCAGCGGCTCCGCCCATGTGGCACCCGTAAAAAGCAGCAAACTCAGCAGTGCCAGTGTCTTGCGCATCGCAGCAAATACTCCATATCCGTTAGGTGAGTCCAACAGGCAGGCCCGATGACCGATCAAAACAGCCCCGTTCTGCATCTCTTAGATGCGAGTTTGACACTGAATAGCAATACCGGCCCGGTAGAGATTCTGCACGGCATCTCGCTGGATGTGCAGCAGGGAGAGACGCTGGGGCTTGTGGGGCCGTCCGGATCGGGCAAGTCATCGCTGTTGATGCTGATGGGCGGCCTGGAGCAGGCGACCGGCGGCACGGTGGCTGCCCTGGACCAGGATCTGACCACCATGGATGAAGATGCGCTGGCGCGTTTCCGCCGCGATAACATGGGGGTGGTGTTCCAGAGCTTTCACCTGATCCCGACGATGACTGCGCTGGAAAACGTGGCGACCCCGTTGGAACTGGCCGGCGTCAAGGATGCTTTTGACCGCGCCCAGACAGAACTGGAAGCCGTCGGCCTGGGCCACCGGGCGGGCCATTTCCCGGCGCAGATGTCGGGCGGCGAGCAGCAGCGTGTGGCGCTGGCGCGGGCACTGGCGCCGCGGCCCGCGATCGTGCTGGCGGATGAACCCACTGGCAATCTGGATGAGGCCAACGGCGAAGCGGTGATGGATCTTTTGTTTGGGTTGCGTGACCGCTACGGGGCGACGCTGGTGATGGTCACCCACGCGCCAGAGCTGGCCGCCCGCTGCGACCGGGTGGTGCGGCTGCGCGACGGGCGTGTCGAGGATGAAACCGCGCGCGAGGCTGCAGAATGAATGCTGCGGCCTTTCGCCTGGCCTGGCGATTTGCCTTGCGGGAGCTGCGCGGCGGCCTGAAGGGCTTCCGTATCTTCCTGGCCTGCCTGGCGCTGGGGGTCGGCGTGATCGCGGCCATCGGATCTATTCGCGCTTCGATCGAAACCGGGCTGGAGCGCGAAGGCGCCACCATTCTGGGCGGCGATGCGGAACTGAATTTCACCTACCGCTTTGCCAATGAAGAAGAGCGCGCCTGGCTGGACCGTACCGCCTTGCGCCACTCCGAGATTGCCGAATTCCGCTCCATGGCGACAGTGGGCGAGGAGCGCGGGCTGACACAGGTGAAGGCGGTGGACGGGCTCTATCCGCTGAAGGGCACGATGACGCTGGCGCCTTCGATGCCGTTGGAAACCGCACTGGCAGGCGCTGACGGGCTGCCCGGCGGGGTGATGGACCGGGTGCTGTCAGACCGGCTAGGGCTGACGCCCGGAGATGTTTTCCGGCTTGGCACCCGGGATTTTCGCCTGATGGCAATGATTGCGCTGGAACCGGATGCCGCGGCCTCCGGCTTTGAACTGGGCCCGCGCACGATGGTGCGGACGGCAGACCTGGTCGGCTCTGGCCTGCTGGAACCCGGCACTCTATTTGACACCAAATACCGGATGGAACTGCCGACAGGTCATGACTTGAACGCCTTGCAGGCAGAGGCTGAAGGGCTGTTTGAAACCACCGGCATGCGCTGGCGCGATGCCCGCAACGGTGCCCCCGGCATCACCTCATTTGTCGAAAGGCTTGGTGGGTTCCTGGTGCTGGTGGGCTTGTCGGGCCTGGCCGTGGGCGGGGTTGGCGTGTCTGCTGCCGTGCGCGCCTATCTGGCGACCAAGACCGCCACCATTGCCACCTTGCGCACGCTGGGGGCGGAGCGGCAGACGATTTTCCTCACATATTTTCTGCAGATCGGCGCGCTGACATTGATTGGCGTCGGCATCGGTCTGGCATTGGGCGGGCTGGGGCCGGTCCTGCTGGGGCCGCTGATTGCGGCGCAGCTGCCGTTCCCGGCGGTGTTTTCGCTCTACCCTTCAGCACTGGCTGAAGCTGCGGTCTATGGCGTGCTGACCGCCTTTATCTTTGCCTTGTGGCCGTTGGCGCGGGCCGAACGGATCCGCGCGGCGTCCCTGTTCCGCGATGCCTTTGCCAGCCGCAGCAGGCTGCCGGCGCCGCGATATCTGCTGGCAACCGGGCTGGCGCTGGCGGCACTGGTCGGGCTGGCAGCCTGGTTCAGCGGCTCAGCCCGGCTGACGCTGTGGACCGCAGGCGGGCTGATGGGCGCGCTTGCAGTGCTGCTGCTGGCGGCGCTTGCGATCGGTTTCCTGGCACGCCGCGGCACTGCCGCGTCGCGCGGGCGCCCTGTTTTGCGATGGGCGCTGTCGTCTATTGGCAGCGCGCGGGATGGGGCGGTTCCTGCCGTTCTAGCGCTGGGGCTGGGCCTGACCGTGCTGGCCGCTATCGGCCAGATCGACGGCAATATGCGCCGGGCGATTGCCGGCAACCTGCCGGATGTGGCGCCAAGTTATTTCTTTGTCGATATCCAGCGCAGCCAGATGCCCGCCTTTCTGGAGCGGCTGCAAAACGACCCTTCTGTGACGCGGGTAGAAAACGCGCCGATGCTGCGCGGAGTGCTGACCCGCATCAACGGCCAGGCTGCAACAGAGGTTGCGGGCGATCACTGGGTGGTGCGCGGCGACCGCAGCATCACCTATGCCGCCGCCCAGCCGGAAGCAACCGAGGTCACCGCAGGTGAATGGTGGCCTGAAAACTATTCCGGCACCCCCCAGATCAGCTTTGCCGCCGAAGAGGCCGAGGAATTGGGGCTCCAGCTGGGGGACACGCTGACGCTGAACATCCTGGGTCGCGACATCACCGGCACCATTTCCAGTTTCCGCAATGTGGATTTCTCCACCGCCGGCATGGGGTTTGTGATGGTGCTGAACGAGGCCGCACTGGCAGGCGCGCCGCATAGTTTCATTGCCACCGTTTATGCCGAAGAACAGGCCGAAGCCGCCATCCTGCGCGATCTGGCGCGGGAAATGCCGAATATCACTGCCATCCGCATGCGTGATGCCATCGACCGGGTGTCGGAAATCCTGCGCCAGCTGGCCGCCGCCACCGCCTATGGCGCGGCAGCGACGCTGCTGACCGGGTTCCTGGTGCTATTGGGCACCGCTGCCGCCGGTGAACCTGCCCGGCGCTATGAGGCGGCGCTGTTGAAAACGCTGGGAGCACCGCGCAGGCAGATCCTGGCAAGCTTTGCGCTGCGCTCTGCCCTATTGGGCGCGGCAGCGGGACTGGTGGCTCTGGCGGCGGGCATTGCCGGAGCCTGGGCGATCAACGCCTATGTTTTCGAGACCAGCTATACCGTGATCTGGCCCAACGCGATCCTGGTGATCTGTGGCGGGGTGCTGACGACACTGCTGGCGGGGCTGGCCTTTGCCCTGCGACCGCTGGCGGCCAAACCGGCGCGTATCCTGCGCGCCCGGGAGTAATCGGACCGGCGGCAGCCCGTTTCAGCGGGCGCCGCAGGACACCGGCTGGAGGATACGCAGCAGATCGTGGTTGCCGCAGACCAGAGTCTCCAGGGAAATATCATCCAGCGATGCATAGAAAGCCTGCGCCGCATCGGACAGCGCCACCTTGAGGCGGCAAGCATCCGTCAGCGGGCAGGTGTTGTCCGCATCGGCAAAGCATTCGACCATCGGCAGATCGCCTTCGACATCGCGGAACACGTCGCCAATTCGTATCTGCGCGACTGGCTTGCCCAGATTCATGCCACCGTTGCGGCCCCGCTGGGTGGCAAGATAGCCCAGCTGGCTCAGCTGATTGATCACCTGTGCCAGGTGGTTTTCCGAAACATTGCAGCATTCAGCGATCTCCGCCTTAGTCACCAGGCGATCATCATGGGCGGCGCAGTACATCAGCAGCCGCACGGCAATATTGGTCCTTTTGGTAATGCGCATGGGTCAGCTCCTGCAGCGTCGGTGCATCGCTTATTGCACACCCCGCCAAAAAGCGGTTTGACATACATCAATTGCTGCAAACGCGCCTTTCGAAAGGACAGAGCATGACGTCCCCCTGCTTCTTCGGCTACGGCAGCCTGGTGAATACGGCAACTCATGACTATGGCGGCGCGTTGCCTGCCCGGCTCAGCGGCTGGCGGAGAGCCTGGGTGCACACAGATCTGCGCGAGGTCGCCTTTTTGTCGGCAGTGCGCTGCGCCGACAGTGAAATCGACGGGCTGATCGCAGAGGTTCCGGGGGCCGACTGGGCAGCGCTGGACGTGCGCGAGTTTGCCTATGAGCGGCTCACGGCCACAGAGCAGATACGGCACGGGCGGGCAGACAGCCCCGAAATCTCCGTCTATGCCGTGGCTGCGGAAACGCAGAATGGCACCACAGATAGGCACCCGGTTCTGCTCAGCTATCTGGACGTTGTGCTGCAGGGCTATCTGCAGGTGTTCGGCGAAAAGGGCGTGCAGGAGTTTGTGGCAACCACAGACGGGTGGGATGCGCCGATCCTGAATGACCGGACACACCCCCGCTACCCACGCCACCAGCAACTGAGCCGCGATGAGCATCTGTTCTTTGACGAGGTGATCAGAAAAACCGGCGCCCGTATCCTGAACGGCTGATACGTTTCCAGCCCCCGTCCTGCGCTGCCTGCACTTCGGCTGACCGCCAGGACCGGAAGCTCTCCCGCCCGGTTCGGCGCAGGAAACCTGCGCCATGCCCAGTTGGGCATGGCACCGCACCTGGCGGTGCGGTGCAGCGCCGCG
>NZ_JBNAFX010000020.1:30930-81271 GCF_049800895.1 Leisingera sp. S232
CATTCGCGCGGCGCCCGGCCCAACGGCTGCTGCGGCATCTTTGATGCAGCTTCAGCGGGCGGGAGCGCTCCAAACAGAAACGGCGCGACCCTCAGGCCGCGCCGTTTCCGTCCGTCACATTATTCCGTCAGCCACGGGCGCGGACGGTTTCCATCAAGGCCAGCAGGGCCGACATGTCGGGGCCGCGTTCCATGCCGGTCACGGCCTTGCGGAGCGGCATGAACAGGCCTTTGCCCTTGCGGCCCGTTGCCTCTTTCACCGCAGCCGTCCATTTCCCCCAGCTGTCAGCGTCATAGGGGCCTTCCGGCAGCAGCGCCATCGCCTCGGCAATGAACGCCTTGTCCTCCTCTGCCACCAGCGGCTCGGCACCGTCGCGGCACAGCTCCCACCAGCCAGCAAGATCCTTGAGCGTGGTGATGTTTTCCTTGGCCACATCCCAGAATGCGGCCTGCTTTTCCGCCGGAATATCCAGCGCATCCACATGGGTCTGCACCGCATCCAGCGGCAGCGACTGCAGATAGCGGGCCGTCAGCGGATAGAGATCCTCAACATCGAATTTGGTCGGTGCAGCGCCAAAGCGGTTGATATCGAAGCCGTCAATCAGCTCCGCCATTTCGCTGCGCAGCTCCACCGGATCGGAGGACCCCAGACGTGCCATCAGCGACAGCAGCGCCATCGGCTGCACACCGGCCTCACGCAGGTCGCGCAGGGCAAGTGTGCCCAGACGTTTAGACAGCGCCTCGCCCTGCGGACCGGTCAGCAGCGAATGGTGGGCAAAAGAGGGCACAGTGCCGCCCAGCGCCTCGATGATCTGGATCTGAGTGGCGGTGTTGGTCACATGATCCGAGCCGCGCACCACATGTGTGACGCCCATTTCAGTGTCATCGACCACCGAGGCCAGCGTATAGAGAAACTGGCCGTCGCCGCGGATCAGCACCGGGTCGGAGACAGAGGCCGCATCAATCGAGATGTCGCCCAGAATGCCATCGCTCCATTCAATGCGCTGATGATCCAGCTTGAACCGCCAGACGCCATCTCCGCGTTCGGCGCGCAGGGCGGTCTTTTCATCTTCGGACAGAGCCAGGGCGGCACGGTCATAGACCGGCGGCTTGCCCATGTTCAGCTGTTTCTTGCGCTTCAGGTCCAGTTCGGTCGGGGTCTCAAACGCCTCGTAGAAGCGGCCGATTTCACGCAAGCGGTCAGCCGCGGCGACATAGCGGTCGAGCCGCTCGGACTGGCGCTCCACCTTGTCCCAGGTCAGTCCCAGCCACTCCAGGTCCTGTTTGATGGCATCGACATATTCTTCCTTGGACCGCTCCGGGTCGGTGTCATCGATGCGCAGGATGAAGGTGCCGCCGGCCTTGCGGGCGATCAGGTAGTTCATCAGCGCGGTGCGCAGGTTGCCGACGTGGATATAGCCGGTCGGCGACGGGGCAAAACGGGTGGTGGTCATCTCGGATCTCCTGTTGCCTTGCCCCTTGTCACATAGGCCGCGGTTTGTCCAGTTTCACGAGGGTTAACGCGCCACTGGCGCGGGCCTGGCCTGTTGGCGGCACGGCCGTCCGCCGGACGCCGGGATACGAGTATTTATGGAAAGATGAAGCCGGGGTATTCAGGCTGCCCATCATTCAGACTGCACTGGCCAGATTGCATTCAGGTCTTTGAGACCTGCGCGGATCAATTCGCCCAGCACTTCCAGGTCAATGTCAGCGAGTTTGTTCACATAGAGGCAGCTTTTGCCAAGGCGGTGCTTGCCCAGACGGGACAGGATGGCGCTGTAATCCTGATAGCCCGGCATGATGTAAATCGAATGGCGCGCCCGGCGCGGCGCAAATCCGGTGGCGAGAAACGCGCCTTCGCGGCCGCTCGCATAGCGGTAGTGATAGCGGCCGTAGCCAATGATGGACGTTCCCCAGATTTGCGGCTGGAAGCCAGTTACGCGCCGAAACAGCCGGTCCAGCTCCTGCGCTTCAACCGATTTGCGCTCGGGCTCCACGCCGTGCAGAAACTCCGCAACGCTTGCACCGGTCGGAACTGTCTTGTTGCCGTTCATCCGCCTACCCTCCTGCCGTAAAGGTAGCGCGGCACCAACAGTCTGACAGTCCCGCGCAGCTTGCAGACCGATGGATCAATAGCCGGTTTGCGGACCAAAGCCGCCGCCATCCGTGAAGCGCGACAGCCGGAATGCATGCGGGTCCACAATCGGGGGGCTGCCGGTCACCAGATCGGCAGTCAGCTGCCCGGCTGCGGGGCCAATGCCAAAGCCGTGGCCAGAGAAACCCGTGGCAATGAACAGCCCCGGCAGGTTGTCGACCTGGGAAATCACCGGGATTGCGTCCGGCGTCACATCCATCAGCCCGGCCCAGCTTTGCACCACATCCGCGCCCTTTAGCACCGGAAAGGCCCTTTGCGCCGCAGCCCAGCCGCTGCGCAACGCTTTCTGCGAAGGCGCCGGATCCAGAACCCGGCACTGTTCAAACGCTGTGGTGTCCTGCGGCTGCCAGCGGCGCGCCTGTGCCGCCTCTTCTGCCCAGCGGCCAGAGATTCGGAACTGCAGCGCCCGCCATTCCTGACGCAGGCTGGGCAGGTATTTATGCCCCAGGCGGAAACTGTCGGGGACGATGTCCACCACATTCACCATCGCATCCGAAACAGTATAGCCGCCGTCTGCGCGTTTACGCAGACCAAGGTTTCCGCTGCGCACCGAGGTGTCGGGGCCGCCGTACACAGGCGAGCTGCGCAGCACCGTGTTCAGCACCTTCAACTGCGGCAAGTTCACGCCTGCATTGCCCAGGAACAGCCGCGACCAGGCACCACCAGCGGCAACAACGGCTGAGCAGGCCACCCGGCCGCGCTCTGTCATCACGCCACTGATACGACCCGCAGACATTTCAACACTGCGCACGGCACAATCCGTCATCACCCTGGCCCCTGCGGCACGGGCGGCAGAGGCGATGGCATGGGTTGCCAGCTGGGGTTCTGCCCGCCCGTCCAAAGGCGTGTGCAGCGCCGCACGCGCCGCGGTCTGATGACCGGGCATCAGCTGCGCCAGCCGTTCACCGCGGACCATCCGCGCGCCCTGCTCCCAACCGTCAAGATTGCGCAGCCAGCGTTCCAGCTGCGCTTCACGCTTGGCTGTTTCAGCCGTGTAGAGAATGCCTGTGCGGGCAAAGCCGGTTTCATGTTCGGTCCGCTCTGCCAGCCGCTCCCACAGACGCAAAGAAGCCGCCATCAGCGGAATTTCCCGCGGGTCGCGGCAGGCGAGGCGCACCCATCCCCAGTTGCGCGAGCTTTGTTCTCCGGCGATCTGCCCCTTTTCGCAGAGCAGCACCGAATGGCCGCGTTCGGCCAGTTCCAGCGCTGTGCTGGCACCGATAATGCCGCCGCCGATCACCACGGCGTCGACGGCCTTGGGCAAGGCCAGGTCAGATTGGAAATGTGGCAGCTTCGGTCCGGGCATGCGGGCATCTATGCCTGCAGCGCCACCGCCGGTCCAGCAAGCATGCGACAGCTCTTGCGCCGCATTGCGCCATTGTGATTTTTCAGCCGCAGACCAGTGTATCACCCGCGCAGGCTCGACGAAAAACACCCCATATGAGACGCGGAAAACCCTGCATCATCAGAAGGTTATCCGGACATCAGGACGGGTCTCGCCAGCGGTTCACGATCGGATAGCGGCGGTCCAACCAGAAGGCGCGCCGGGTCAGGCGAGCACCGGGGGCGGACTGGAAGCGTTTGTATTCGCTGATATAAACCAGATGCTCCACCCGCTTGGCCACAGCCCGGTCAAAACCGGCTGCGACGCAATCCGCGATAGAGCCGTCCTGATCCACCAGAATATCCAGAATTGCATCCAACTCGGGGTAATCCGGCAGGCTGTCGCTGTCCTTCTGATCCTCGCGCAGTTCGGCACTGGGCGGTTTGTCGATCACATTGGGGCGGATCACCTCTCCCTCTGGCCCCTTCATCCAAGGGCGGTGGTTGGCGTTGCGCCAGCGGCAGGTTTCAAAGACGCGGGTCTTGTAGAGATCCTTGATCGGGTTGTAGCCGCCGTTCATGTCGCCATAGATGGTGGCATAGCCGACCGCGACCTCGGACTTGTTGCCGGTGGTCAGCAGCATTTCCCCGAACTTGTTGGACATCGCCATCAGCAGCAGGCCGCGCAGGCGGGACTGGATGTTTTCC
Source organism: Leisingera sp. S232 (assembly GCF_049800895.1). Taxonomy (NCBI): domain Bacteria; kingdom Pseudomonadati; phylum Pseudomonadota; class Alphaproteobacteria; order Rhodobacterales; family Roseobacteraceae; genus Leisingera; species Leisingera sp. S232. The sequence goes on from NZ_JBNAFX010000020.1 coordinate 35,116, forward strand.
TCTGTCAGGCCGGATTCCATGCCGGCAAACAGTGGCGCCAGCGTATTGGTGATGGCCGCGCGGCTTTCGGAAATCGGCACATAGTCATAATGCACAGCCAGCGCCTGGGCGACAGCTTCGGCATCGTCCAGCGATTCCTGGCTGGTGTATTCGGAAGGCAGCATCACACAGCGGACGTTTTCTGCGCCCAGCGCGTCCACCGCGATGGCGGCTACGATTGCCGAATCAACCCCGCCGGAGAGCCCCAGAAGCACCTTCTTGAAGCCGGTCTTGCCCATGTAGTCGCGCAAGGATTCCACCATCACCCGGTAGTCCTGTTCCCACGCATCGGGCAGAGGCGCCTTTTCACCTTCGATGGCACGCCAGCCGTCGTCGGTGCGCTCCAGATCCAGATGCGCATACGACTCGTCGAACACCGGCATCTGCAGCGCCAATGCGCCGCCGGGGTTCAGCACAAAGGAGCCGCCGTCAAAAACCTGATCATCCTGCCCGCCCACCATGTTCAGGTAAATCACCGGCAGATGGGTTTCGACAGAGCGCGCCACCATGTGGTTGAAGCGCACGTCTATCTTGTCGCGGAAATAGGGCGAACCATTGGGGATCAGCAGAAACTCGGCGCCGGTTTCAGCCAGGGTTTCAGCCACATCCTCGTGCCAGCCGTCCTCGCAGATGGGGGAGCCGATACGGGTGTTGCCAACCGCATAAGGCCCGCCCAGGGGGCCTGCGTCAAAGATGCGGACCTCGTCAAACACGGTTTCGTTCGGCAGATGATGCTTGAGGCTGCGCGAGGCAATCTTGCCGCCTTTCAAAATCAGGTAAGCATTATAAAGCCGCCCGCCCTCGACCCAGGGGCTGCCAATCGCCAGCGCCGGGCCATCAGCGCAGTCCGACGCCAGTTTCTCCACCTCGGCAATAGCGGCAGTGTGGAAGGCCGGCTTCATCACCAGATCCTGGGTGTTGTAGCCGGTAATGAACATTTCCGGCAGCGCCACCAGATCAGCGCCGGCCTTGCGGCCCTCTTCCCAGGCGGCCTTTGCTTTGGCAGCGTTGCCTGCCAGGTCGCCCACAGCGGGGTTCAGCTGCGCCAGTGTCACGCGGAATTGGTCTGCCATGCTGCTTAGGCCCTTTGCAAAATTCCTCCTTCAGCCATTTATCAGATTGACCGCCAAGGAAAAGGGCAAGGGGCATGCAGACGGGAAAAGACATTGCGGCCCGTGTTGCGGTAGCTTAGTTTCCGGGCGAGCAACCCCATATGGCAGCAGCTTCGCAATTCCTGTTCAAACAGAGGTTTTCAATGGCCCGTTTCGGTACCGCAGTCGCGCTTTCCACCATCCTGGCTTTTGCCGCACCCGCGCTGGCGCAGGACGGCGAAGTCATCACCACCCAGGATGAAATCGGCGGCGTCTATGAGGGCACCTTCAAAGGCGGATTGCAGCATGGCACCGGCACCTACAGGCTGCCAAACGGGTATGAATACACCGGAGACTGGATCGAAGGGGAAGTCCGCGGCCAGGGCGTGGCGCGTTTCCCGGACGGATCTGTCTATGAAGGTGAGTTTGCTCAGGGCAAACCACATGGCCTGGGCAAGCTGACCCGCGCGGATGGCAGCACCTACGAAGGCGGCTGGCAGGACGGGCAGATCCACGGCGATGGCACATCGGTCTACGCCAGCGGCGTGCGCTATCAGGGCAGTTTCGCCGACGGCAAGCGGCACGGGCGGGGGGTTATGTCTTCTCCGGACGGCTATTCCTATGATGGCGGCTGGGCCGAAGGCCGTCAGGAAGGGCAAGCCAAAATCGCCTATGCCGACGGCACGGTCTACGAAGGCCAGGTTGCAGATGGGCAGCTGCAAGGGCAAGGGCGGCTCGAAACACCGGACGGGCTGATCTACGAAGGTGAGTGGGTTGCCAGCCAGATGCAGGGAACCGGCCGCCAGGTGCACCCGAATGGAGATGTCTACGAAGGGGAATTGCAGAACACCCGCCGCCATGGCCACGGCAAGATGACATACGCCAATGGTGGCGTTTATGTCGGCACCTTTGCCAATGATCAGCGCCACGGCACCGGCACCATCACCGAACGGGACGGCTACAGCTACACCGGCGAATGGGCCGAGGGGCAGATTGCCGGCAAGGGAAAGATGACCTACGCCGACGGATCGGTTTATGAAGGCGAGTTCCGGGACGATCTTGCTGAGGGGCAAGGAAAGATCGCCTATGCCGATGGCTCCACATATGAAGGCGACTGGATTGCCGGTGTGATCGACGGTCAAGGCACCGCCACCTACCCCAGCGGCCTTGTCTATAAAGGCGCGTTCAAGAATGCCAAAAACCACGGTTTCGGTGTGATGACCTATGCCGATGGCTACCGCTACGAGGGCGGCTGGAAGGACGCCCAGCGCCACGGCGACGCCACCGCGACCTATGCGGACGGGTCAGTCTACACCGGCCAGTTCGCCAACAATCAGCGACACGGGCAAGGCCGGTTTGTGATGCCCGACGGCTTCACCTACGAGGGCGCATGGCAAGAAGGCAAGATTTTCGGCGAGGGTGTAGCGACCTATCCCAATGGCGATGTCTATACGGGCAGTTTCGTCAACGGCAAACGGCAGGGGCCCGGCATGATGAAATACGCCAGCGGCGAGCAGACGGACGGCACCTGGGAAAACGGCGCACTTGTCAGCAGTGGCACCGCAGGCGCAGGCCAGACCGAGTAGACCGGACACGCTCCCGGTACGCCGCTGCGGCGTGTTTTTGGGGTCCGGCCGATGTGGCCGTGGCGCAAGCCGCATAGTGTTTATATCACACCAAGCCAACAGCCCCTATTCTTGCCGCCATTGCCGGACCGGCGGCTTTGGTGTAGCGATTTTGGTCTTTTTGCCGGTTTAGAGCCGCATCACAGCGTCAAACCTGTTTCAGAAACGTTCAGGGCCACATTACAAAGCCGCACAGAGGCTCCCATCCGTTTCCGGGCGTGCAGTGTTTCACGTGTGGCAAGGTAGGACCGACAGAGGCTGCGCCACCGGACCGTACATTGACCCGGGTCTTCTGCCGTAGGCGCAGACCCGATTTCCGGACAGTGCTGGAATGCCGGGGCTGCCCTCCCCTTTCAAATCCAATCAAAAAGCCTCCCCGGAAGTCCGGAGAGGCCCTGTTTGCTGTGTCAGCCTTGATCGGGCATGACCTAGTCAGCCGATTTGGTCCGGCAGACCTGGTCAGCCGAACTTTTTGATCTCACCTGATTTCAGGCGTGCCATGTAGCTGTTCAGCTCTTTCTTGACGACCGGCATCAGGAAGTAGAGCGCGATGATGTTGACCACCGCCATGGCAAAGATTGCCGCGTCGGAGAAATCGATCACCGGGCCGAGGTTTGCGGCTGCGCCGATCACCACGAAGATGCAGAAGATCACCTTGAACACCAGTTCCGTTGTCTGCCCTTCGCCGAACAGGAAGGTCCAGGCCTTGAGCCCGTAGTAGGACCAGCTGATCATGGTGGAGAAGGCGAACAGGATCACTGCCAGCGCCAGCACATACTGGAACCAGCCGAACGCCGAGGAGAAGGCTGCCGACGTCAGTGCCACGCCTTTGTTGCCGTCAACGGTCTGGATGGTGCTTGCGCCTTCATCCAGCAGGTACAGGCCGGTGGCCGGGTCCTGGATCAGCTGACCGGTGATGATGATCACCAGCGCGGTCATGGTGCAGATCACCACTGTGTCGATGAAAGGTTCCAGCAGCGACACAAAACCTTCGGTGATCGGCTCTTTGGTTTTCACCGCAGAGTGCGCGATTGCAGCCGAGCCAACACCTGCTTCGTTCGAGAAGGCAGCCCGCTTGAAGCCCTGGATGAGCGCGCCGACCATACCGCCGGCAACACCTGCGCCGGTGAAGGCACCTTCGAAGATCTGGCCAAAGGCCCAGCCGATCTTGTCCGCATTCATCGCCAGGATAACCAGCGCTGCTGCAACATAGACAACCCCCATGAAGGGAACGACTTTCTCGGTCACGCGGGCAATGGACTTGAGACCGCCGACGATCACCGCGAAGACCACCGCTGCAAACACCACGCCGGTGATCCAGCCCGGATAGTCGCCCACGACGCCAGAAATCTGCGCATGCGCCTGGTTGGCCTGGAACATGTTGCCGCCGCCAAAGGCACCAAGGATACAGAACACCGAGAACAGAACCGCCAGGAATTTGCCCATCGGCAGACCGCGTTCGGCAAAGCCCTTGGTCATATAGTACATCGGCCCGCCAGAGACATGACCGTCTGCGAACTCATTGCGGTATTTCACACCCAGGGTGCATTCGGTGAATTTCGACGCCATGCCCATCAGGCCGGCCAGGATCATCCAGAAGGTCGCGCCGGGGCCGCCGATGCCGACAGCCACCGCAACGCCCGCAATGTTGCCAAGGCCGACAGTGCCCGACAGCGCGGTTGCCAGCGCCTGAAAATGGCTGACCTCACCCGCGTCATTGGGGTCGGAGTAGTCGCCTTTGACCAGTGAAATCGAATGCGGAAAGGCGCGGAACTGGATCAGGCCGAAATAAACGGTGAACACGGTTGCCGCGACCACCAGCCAGGCCACGATCCAGGGAAAGCTGGTGCCGGGGAACGGGCTGAAGATCAGGTTGACGAACCAGCCGGTGGAGCTGGCAAACAGCTCATTGACGCGTTCATCGATGGATTGCGCCATCGCCGGGGCAGTTGCCGCCAGCAACAGCGGCGCAGACAAAGCTGCCGCCTTGATTGATTTCCTCATGACTGTCCTCTGATTTTCTTATGGAACGATGGTGACCGGAACCGGCGCCGCCTGTGCCAGGCTGCCCGCAACAGAGCCGAACAGGCGCGACGACAGGGCCGAATGGCCGGTGCGCCCGATGATCACATGGCTGGCTCCGCTCTGCTTGATCACATCACACAGGGTTTCTGCGATATGGCCGTATTTGAGTTCGGTTGAAACAGTGAGACCGCTATCTTCAAGGCTTTTGCGGACCGGTGCCAGAACAGCCTCTTCGGCGCGCTTCAGCTCTTCTCCGCGGCGCTTGTGCCGCTCGCCGATTTCCTCCGGGGTGAGGAAGGAATAGGGCGACCACTCCAACACATGCGCAATCACCAATTCTGCCCCTTGCGCTTTGGCAAGGCCGACAGCAAAAGCAAGCGCCGTTTTGGCCGCTTCACTGTCATCGTATCCAAGAACAATTTTATTCGACACTGTATCCTCCTGTCGACGGCGCCTGCCTAAGGTGCCGGATTCGGGCCGCTGCCGCCGGAAAAAGCTTTCCGTACAAGCACTTGTCGCGCCCATCTCCAAAAAATTCACAATGGACAATCCGCCGCATTGAAACTAATCGCAGGCCTTACTTATATTATATGCCTTTTTCAACATTGTCTCGAATTAAACGAATACCATCGCATACAACTCTATCACCGCAATCCCAGGCGGCATCGGGATCAAAATCCCTCTTTCCATTCCGCGGCACCTCTGTATAAATCCCTGCCATGAGCATTCGCGCAGATATCACCTTTGCAGACACCGCTTCCCGCGGTGCGGCTCTGCGCGCCCTACTGATCCTAGCCCGCCTCTGAGTGTGCCCTTCCGGCGCGCCCGCTCAGAGGATTGCCGCACGCGCGCCATCAAAGGCTTATGATGCCCTGAAGGGCCTAGGACAGAGACAAGAGATACCGACATGACAAACGCATCCCCGATTTCCGGCGACACATCCCGTGTATTGATTTTCGATACCACCCTGCGCGACGGCGAACAGAGCCCCGGCGCCACCATGACCCATGACGAGAAGCTGGAGATTGCCGGGCTTCTGGACGAAATGGGCGTGGATATCATCGAGGCCGGCTTCCCGATTGCCTCCGAAGGCGACTTTGCCGCCGTGTCCGAAATTGCAGAACGCTCGAAGAACTCGATGATCTGCGGCTTGGCGCGCGCCAATTTCAAGGACATCGACCGCTGCGCCGAAGCGGTGCGCAAGGCCGCGCAGCCGCGCATCCACACCTTTATCGGCACCTCGCCGCTGCACCGCGCCATCCCGAACCTGTCAATGGACGAGATGGCGGACAAGATCCACGAGACCGTCACCCACGCCCGCAACCTGGTGGACAACGTGCAATGGTCGCCGATGGATGCGACCCGGACCGAGTGGGACTACCTGTGCCGGGTGATCGAGATTGCAATCAAGGCGGGTGCAACCACCATCAACATCCCCGATACCGTGGGTTACACCGCTCCGATGGAATCCGCCGATCTGATCAAGCGGTTGATCGAAACCGTGCCGGGCGCGGATGAGGTGGTTTTTGCCACCCATTGCCACAATGATCTGGGCATGGCGACCGCCAACGCGCTGGCTGCGGTTGCGGGCGGTGCGCGCCAGATCGAATGCACCATCAACGGCCTTGGCGAACGCGCAGGCAACACCGCGCTGGAAGAGGTGGTGATGGCGCTGAAGACGCGCAATGACATCATGCCCTGGCACACCGGCATCGACACCACCAAAATCATGCATATCTCGCGCCGTGTCTCGACCGTCTCTGGTTTTGTGGTGCAGCCGAACAAGGCAATTGTCGGCAAGAACGCCTTTGCCCATGAAAGCGGCATCCATCAGGATGGAATGCTGAAAAACCGCGAGAACTTCGAGATCATGCGGCCCGAGGACATCGGCCTCTCCGGCACCTCGCTGCCGCTTGGCAAACACTCTGGCCGCGCGGCGCTGCGCGACAAGCTGGAGCATCTTGGCTATGAGGTGGGCGACAACCAGCTGAAAGACGTCTTTGTCCGTTTCAAGGAACTGGCGGACCGCAAGAAAGAGGTATTCGACGACGACCTGATTGCGCTGATGCGCACCGGCGCGGACGCCGAGAACGATTTTCTCAAGATCGTATCGATGAAAGTGGTCTGCGGCACCGGCGGTCCGGCCGAATCCACCGTCGAGATGGAGATCGACGGCAAAGACGTGACTGAGACCGCCGAGGGCGACGGGCCGGTGGATGCGACCTTTAAGGCGATCCGCAAAATCTACCCGAACACCGCGCGCTTGCAGCTGTATCAGGTGCATGCGGTGACCGAAGGCACCGACGCCCAGGCAACGGTTTCTGTACGTCTGGAAGAGGGCGGCAACATCGCCACCGGCGAAAGCGCCAACACCGATACGGTTGTGGCCTCGGCCAAGGCGTATGTGAATGCACTGAACCGCCTGATCGTGCGCCGCGGCCGGGTGGGCGAAGGTGCCGATGCCAAGGAAGTCTCCTACAAAGACCTGGCCTGAGCCATCCGGGCAATTGCATGATTAAGCGCTTGCAGTCGCTGCTGCAGGCGCTTTTTTGCTGTCAACAACTCCAAGAGTGGCAAGGGGTAACCTTGCATCAACCTTTAGTAGGCATTTTCCGGAAGAAATGTTCAGCAACGAACCACTGGAGAATCTAGTGAAAACTCCCTTCCCGGCGCAGCCGCGAACTGTATCCCCCACGCCGTTGGAGCAGGCAGAGTTCCTGAGGCAAACAAGGCAGTTTGCCGAGGCACTGGCACTTCTGCATCAGCTAGTTCAGGAAGATCCTTCAAATCCTGCACTGCTCCATGCCCTAGCTGACTGCTACAGCGAGTCAGGCCAGATGGACGCCGCCTTGCCGGTGCTGGATGAGATTTGCACCTCCTGGCCGGAGGATCTGAATGCTCGGGGCAAGGCCGGAATGATCAGGCTGTCGATGGGCGATACAGCGGCGGCCGCTGCAGCCTTCCGCAAGGTGCTGGAGCTGTCACCGATGTCTGCGGCTGCTTTGGTCGCCCTGAATCTCATTGAAATTTTTCCGGCTTCCAGCCCGGAGGCCCGCAAGCTCCAAGACCTTGCAAAAGCGCCGTCGCTTTCCCCGGGTGAAAAGGCCGCGATCTGCAACGCGCTCGGACAAATTGAGGATGCGAGCGGCAAGCCTGCAACCGCCATGCAGTATTTCGCCGAGGCCAAAGCCGCCACGCCGGGCGACTATCCGCAGGCCGAATATGACAAGATGCTGGCTGAGCAACGGCAAGCCTTCCACCCGGGCAGCACTGCCGAAGCCCGTATGGATGACGGCGCTCACCGTTTTGCCTTTGTCACTGGCCTCCCCCGCTCCGGCACCACACTGCTGGAGGCGATGCTCGGGCGGCATCCCGGCATCGGCAGCATCGGCGAAAACCCCGGCATCGGCCAAGCGGTGATCACCGCACGCCAATTGGTGCAGGACACCGTGCCGCTGACCAGCCACTGGAAATGGACCTGGCAAGCAAGCTCAGAGGAACTGACGGCATTGCGCAAGATGTTCCTGGAAACCAGTGTGCCGGAAAGCCTGCAGGACCACGCTGTTATCATCGACAAACAGCCGCAAAATTCCTTTAACCTGGGGTTTGCCAGAATAATGCTGCCGGACGCGAAGTTCATTTTCATGATGCGGCATCCACTGGACGTGGGGCTGTCGCTGTTTTCCAAGGATTTTGCAGAAGGCCAGGTGTTCTCGAAACGGCTGGAATGGATAGGCCACCAGATCCGCACTGTCTATGCGTCCATTGATGACTATCTGCCTAAGCTGGGAAGCCGTCTGCGGCTGCAGTCCTACCGGGCGCTGGTCGAACAGCCCGAACAGCAATTACGGGAAATCCTCGGCCATCTCGGCTTGGACTGGCACCCAGACTGCCTGAGCCCGGAACACTACACCGGCGCGGTGAACACCGCCTCCTTGGTGCAGGTTCGAAAAGGCATCAATACCAAGGGGCTCGGCAAGTGGAAACCTTACGAAGCCGAACTTGCGCCGCTCATTGACGCCTTAGGGGGCTGGAGCTGGATCCGCGAGTGGGAAGAGCGTGATGCCGCCCTGTCCTCGCCAGTTCAAGCAAGCGTTCTGAAGACCCTTGACAGGTCCGCTGCCTCAACCTCCATGCCGAAAGGCGCATTGACAATGAACATGCCTGATCCAACCATCCGGTGGGTCTCGCGGGCCGGCGGGAACAGCACTTCGCTGCTCAATACGCCTGGCAATTCAAGCGCTTCCAATGCACTCAGCATCGGCAAGTGAGCACCGTCCTTCAGGATCGGATACCATAGCGCGATGATACCCACGTTCCATTTCTTGTGCAGCTGACCGATGATGCCGGAAAGGCGGGCATAGTCTGTCTTGATTTCATAACTTGGGTCAATCAGCAGCAGGCCCCGGCGGGGCGTCGGCGGCGCCAGGGACATGGCCAGTTCGAACCCGTCCTGCTGATGCACCTTGGCTTTCCATGGCCGCAGCGCGGACCGCAAGGCCGCGTTTTCCTGCGGATGCAATTCGGCAAAGTGCAGGCTGTCCCCCGCCCGCAACAAGGACGCGGCAATCAGGGGGGAGCCGGGATAGGCCGCCGCCCCGTGCTGCCTGCGTGTTTCCGACAGCGCATGGTGCAGCGGATGATCCGCCGCCAGCCCCTGCCCTGCCAGCACCTTGGTGATGCCCTGCTCTGCCTCGCCGGTCTTTACAGCCTCGGGCGCATCGAGCTGATAAAGACCGCGGCCGGCGTGGGTCTCGATATAGCTGAGCGGTTTGTCCTTGCGCGTCAGATAGGCCAGCATCCAGGCCAGCAGTGCGTGCTTCTGAACGTCGGCCAGATTTCCGGCGTGATAGATGTGCTGATACGAGAGCATGCGCCCCCTCTAGCGGCTATTTTCAAAGGGCGGAAGGGGCAGCGTGCGGCGAATAAACGGAATCTCAATCCCGTTGCGCCACACTCTGCCATGACAAGATACCGCAGAATGCAGGTTCCTATGCCCTTCAGAATGAGCGCCTTTGCCCTGATCGTGACGTTTCTGGCTTTGCTGCTGTGCACGGCCGCCGCCGTCAGTGCGCAAGGCTATTCGCTGGTTGGCAACCAGTTCTTCCTGCAAAATGCCTCTGCCCCGATGCCAGGGTCTGCACTCGCCGCAGGCGCGGCTCCGCAGGCTGTTGCCAGCCAGCTGCCGGACACCTTGCCGGACGCCGATCAGGGCCGCGGTGCGGTGTCGCTCAACCCTGGTGCGGCCAGCCTGTTCAGGGGCCGCAGTGGCGGCGGCTTGTTTGCCCCGATCCTGACCGCCCCGCCCAGCGTCAAACGGCTGCTGGATCTGATCGCCAGCGCTGAGGCCGGGAAGGCCCAGTATGATGCCGTGCAATACGGGGCCACCCGCAAACCGCCGAAAAAGCCGACAAGCATGACAATCGCCGAGATCAACGCCTGGATTGACGCCACACCTGGCCAGCCCCATGCCATCGGCCGCTATCAGTTCATCCCCGCTACGCTGCGTCGGCTGGTCCGGCATCAGGGTGTGAAACCGCAGGCCCGCTTTACGCCGGAGCTGCAGGATCAGCTGGCGCATCAGCTGATTGAGGAAGCCGGCTATAGCGCCTTCCTGGCCAAAGAAATGCCGCGCAAGACCTTTATGCGCAACCTGGCCAAGATCTGGGCCGGGCTGCCGGTCTCAACCGGGAAATCCTATTACGAGGGTTATGCCGGCAACAGCGCAAGCCTGACCTGGGCACATTTCAAGGCCGAGATGCAGCGGATTTTCCCGGCCTGACCGGTGTTTTTTCGGCCCCTCGGGCAAACCGGACAGCTTGGTCGACAGCCCTGCACCGGAACAGCGCGTGAACGCGGCAGACTGACACCGCTGAATACTGGGCGGAAAGGCGCTGTTTCACCATAATACGCTCTTTCGCGGCCCTTCCGGGCCGCTTATAAGGTTGAGGACGGCGGCTCCTGCTGGGAGTCGCCCAAGGTATAATGGCAGCACTCACAGGATCCCTTCTATATGGCGTTTTTCGGAAACTTGGGCGGTCTGTTCTCCTCGGACATGGCCATCGACCTCGGCACTGCCAACACATTGGTTTATGTCAAGGGCCGCGGGGTGATCCTGTCCGAACCGTCCGTTGTCGCCTACCACGTCAAGGATGGCGTCAAGAAAGTTCTGGCCGTGGGGGAAGACGCCAAGCTGATGCTGGGCCGCACGCCCGGATCGATCGAGGCGATCCGCCCGATGCGCGAAGGGGTGATCGCCGACTTCGACACCGCCGAAGAGATGATCAAGCACTTCATCCGCAAAGTGCACAAACGTTCAACCTTCTCCAAGCCGAAGATCATCGTCTGTGTGCCCCATGGCGCCACGCCGGTTGAAAAACGTGCGATCCGCCAGTCGGTTCTGTCGGCAGGCGCCCGCCGCGCCGGGCTGATCGCGGAACCCATTGCAGCCGCAATCGGGGCAGGCATGCCGATCACCGACCCCACCGGCAACATGGTTGTCGACATCGGCGGCGGTACCACAGAAGTCGCGGTCCTGTCGCTGGGCGACATCGTCTACGCCCGCTCTGTCCGGGTTGGCGGCGACCGCATGGATGAGGCGATCATCAGCTACTTGCGCCGCCAGCAGAACCTTCTGGTGGGTGAAGCCACCGCCGAGCGTATCAAGACCTCCATCGGCACCGCCCGCATGCCCGACGACGGGCGCGGCCAGTCGATGCAGATCCGTGGCCGCGATCTGCTGAACGGCGTGCCGAAGGAAATCGAGATTTCCCAGGCCCAGGTGGCCGAGGCGCTGGCCGAACCGGTGCAGCAGATCTGCGAAGCGGTGATGACCGCACTGGAAACAACCCCGCCGGATCTGGCCGCCGATATCGTGGACCGTGGCGTCATGCTGACGGGCGGCGGCGCGCTGCTGGGCGATCTGGATCTTGCCCTGCGCGAGCAGACCGGCCTGGCTGTTTCCATCGCGGACGAGAGCCTGAACTGCGTGGCGCTTGGCACTGGCAAGGCGCTGGAATTCGAGAAACAGCTGGCCCACGCCATCGACTACGACAGCTAACAGCCCCTGCCCGCCAGAACGGCGCCGGCTGACAGGCTGGAGTGGCGGCTGGAAGGAGAGACGTGGCAAAGGACAAGTCACAGCGCGATGATTACACGGCCCCGCTGCGGCGCCTGCTGACAGCGGTGCTGTGCCTGTGTCTTGCTGCAATCTTTATCGTCTGGCGGATTGACAGCCCGCGGGTGGAGCGGTTCCGGGCTCAGGTGGTTGACGCTGTTGTCCCCAGCATGGACTGGGCGATGGTGCCGGTCACCGCAACAATCAACCTGTTTCGGGATTTCCAGAGCTATCAGCGGCTGGCAGAACAGAACCGCGAATTGCGCAGTGAACTGCGGCAGATGCGCGCCTGGAAAGAGGCGGCGCTGCAGCTGGAACAGGAAAACGCCCGCCTTCTGGATCTCAACAATGTGCGGCTGGATCCGCAGCTCACCTATATCACCGGGGTGGTAATGGCTGACAGCGGCTCGCCTTTTCGCCAGTCGGTGCTGCTGAACGTGGGCAGCCGCGACGGGGTGCATGACGGCTGGGCCGCCATGGACGGGATCGGACTGGTGGGGCGGATTTCCGGCACCGGCCACAACACAGCGCGGGTGATTCTGCTGACCGATGCCGCCAGCGCGGTGCCTGCCACCATCCAGCCCTCTGGCCAGACTGCGCTTGTGACCGGCGACAACAGCGCTGCACCGGTGTTGAGTTTTCTGGAGAATGCCGACCAGATCCGCCCCGGAGATCGGGTGATTTCTTCGGGCGATGGCTCGGTCTTTCCAGCAGGCCTGCTGATCGGACAGGTGGCCAAGGACCGGTCGGGCCGTATGCGCGTGCGACTGTCTGCGGACTATGGGCGGCTGGAATACCTGCGCGTGCTGCGCCATCATGGCACCGAGGTGATCCAGAACCCGGGCGGGCTGGTTGGCGCCGCCCCTGGCGATCCGCTGCCGCAGCCGCGCCCTGAAACCCTGGGCGAGGACAGCGCCGAAAGCACGGTCGAGGCGGGCAATGGCTAGCACCTCATCCGCCCGGATCTGGACCATGCGGGCTGCGTTTGCGGCCCTGGCGCTTGTGATCATGTTTTTCCACCTGCTGCCACTAGAGACTGAGCCACGATTCTGGGCGCCGCCTGACCTGTTGCTGGCGCTGGTCATGGCCTGGTCGCTGCGCCGCCCCGATTATATCCCGGCCTTGTCCATCGGGCTGGTGATGCTGCTGGCGGATCTGCTGTTTCATCGGCCACCGGGACTGCTGGCACTGCTGACAGTTCTGGGCTGCGCTTTCCTGAAAAACCGCGCAGCCCCCCACCGTGAGAACACCTTTGCCAGCGAATGGCTGGCCGTTGCCCTGGTGCTGACTGGCATTGCCACACTGAACCGGCTGGTCCTGACGCTGTTCGGAGTAGAGCAGGCGCAACTGAGCCTGACCGTGATCCAAATTGTGATGACCATTGCCGTCTATCCGCTGGCGGTTTGGGCCAGCCAGTCTATTCTTGGGGTGCGCAAATTGTCCCCTGCCGAGGCCGAAACCCTGGTGAGCCGCTGATGAAACGCAATACCAAGGATCTGGATGCCGCCCATGGCAAAATGACTCGCCGGGCCCTGTTCCTGGGCGGGCTGCAGCTGGCCTTTGCAGGCGGGCTGGCCGCACGGATGCGGTTTCTGCAGGTGGATCAGGCCGATGAATTCCGCCTGCTGGCAGAGGAAAACCGGATCAACATCCGATTGCTGCCGCCCGCGCGCGGACAGATTTTTGACCGCAACGGTCTGATCATTGCGCAGAACTCTCCCTCTTACCGGATCACGGTGGTGCCAGAGGACGCCGGCGATGTGGAAGCGGTCATTGCCAAGCTTTCAAACCTGGTGCCGCTGGACCCGGAGGATCTGGAGCGCGCCCGTGCCGAGATGCGCCGCTCCCCGCCGTTTCTGCCGATTACCCTGGCTGACCGGATCGGCTGGGAGGATATCTCCAAAGTGGCGGTGAATGCCCCTGCCCTGCCGGGTGTTACCCCCGAAGTCGGGCTGACGCGGATCTACCCGCAGCTTGGCGATTTTGCCCATGTCATCGGTTATGTCGGCCCTGTATCCGACTATGACCTGAGCAAAATGGCCGACCCGGAGCCAGTATTGATGATTCCGCGCTTTCAGATCGGCAAGGTCGGCTTTGAAGCCAAGCGCGAGGACGTATTGCGCGGCAAGGCAGGCGCCAAGCGGGTAGAGGTCAACGCCACTGGACGGGTGATGCGCGAGCTGGACCGACGCGAAGGGATTTCCGGCGCGGATATGCAGCTGACCATCGACTCCGGTCTGCAGAACTATGTTCAGGCCCGGCTGGGCAACGAAAGCGCCGCCGCGGTGGTGATCGACTGCGAGGACGGCGACATACGCGCGATCTGCTCCTCGCCCAGCTTTGATCCCAACCTGTTCGTGCGCGGTATCTCAGTGGCCGACTACCGCATGCTGACTGAGGACAAATTCCGCCCGCTGTCCAATAAGACGGTCCAGGGTACTTACCCGCCCGGCTCCACCTTCAAGATGATCACGGCGCTGGCGGCGCTGGAAAGCGGCGTGATCGGGCCGCAGGAAACCGTCTGGTGCCCCGGTCACCTGAAGGTCGGGGGACGGCGCTTTCACTGCTGGAAGCGTGCAGGCCACGGCCACGTGGATCTGAACACCTCGCTGAAACGGTCCTGCGACGTCTATTATTATGATGTGGCCATCAAGACCGGTATCGACAAGATTTCGGAAATGGCCAACCGGTTCGGGCTGGGAATCCGCCATGACTTGCCGATGTCCGCAGTGGCGCAGGGCATTACGCCGACCAAGGCTTGGAAAGCCAGCTCTTATGGCAAGGACTGGCTGATCGGCGACACCGCAAACTCCTCCATTGGTCAGGGCTATTTGCTGGCCTCCCCGCTACAGCTGGCGGTCATGACCGCACGGCTTGCCACCGGCCGCAGTGTGACTCCGCGACTGCTGAAATCTCTGGATGGTGCAGAACAGCCCAGCGGTGCCGGCGAACCGCTGGAGGTCAGCGAAAACAATCTCCGGATGGTGCGCAAGGGAATGTATTCGGTCAGCAACGACCGCCGCGGCACCGCCTACCGGTCCCGCATCATCGGCGACGGCATGCGGATGGCAGGCAAGACCGGCACTAGCCAGGTGCGCAACATCACAGCCGCAGAGCGCGCCGCAGGGGTGATCCGCAACGAGGACCTGCCCTGGGAGCGCCGCGACCACGCGCTGTTTGTCTGCTACGCGCCCTATGACAAGCCTAAATACGCGGTGGCAGTTGTGGTCGAACACGGCGGCGGCGGCTCCAAAGCGGCAGCGCCGGTGGCGCGTGACGTGCTTTTGCAAGCACTTTACGACGGCACCCCGCCGCTGGAAGCCTACCCCAAGGCCGACCGCAGCCGCATTAAGGCGCAGCAGGAACGGTTGGAGCGAGAGCGCGTCAAGCGTCCGCTGGGCAGCAGGAGCAGCCGGGCATGAGCTATCTTGAGTACCACGCGAAATCGACGCCCTCCGGCCTTGGCAAGGTGTTACACCTGAACTGGGGGCTGACACTGCTCCTGATAACCGTCTCCAGCGTCGGTTTCTTGATGCTTTATTCGGTTGCTGGCGGCTCTTTCAGCCCCTGGGTGGAACCGCAGGTCAAACGCTTTGCTTTGGGGCTGGGCGTGATGTTCGTGGTGGCCATGATCCCGATCTGGTTCTGGCGCAATGTCTCTGTGCTGGCCTATCTGGGATCGCTGGCCCTGCTTGTCGCCGTGGAACTGTTCGGCACCGTCGGCATGGGAGCGCAGCGCTGGATCGACATTGGCTTCATGCGGCTTCAGCCATCGGAAGTCACCAAGATCGCCCTGGTCATGCTGCTGGCAGCCTATTACGACTGGCTGCCGCCTGAAAAAATCTCGCGCCCCTTGTGGGTGCTGCTTCCAGTGGCATTGATCCTGATCCCCACCGCATTGGTTCTGAAACAGCCGGACCTAGGCACCTCGATCCTGCTGATGGCTGCTGGCGGCGGCGTGATGTTCCTGGCCGGCGTTCACTGGGCCTATTTCGTGGCAGTGATCGCAGCCGGCGTCGGACTGGTCAGCGCAGTATTCCAAAGCCGCGGCACCGACTGGCAGCTCTTGAAGGATTACCAGTTCCGCCGCATCGACACCTTTCTGGACCCGTCGCAGGACCCGCTTGGCGCAGGCTATCACATCACCCAGTCCAAGATCGCGCTCGGCTCTGGCGGCTGGTCCGGACGTGGTTTCATGCAAGGTACGCAATCGCGGCTGAACTTCCTGCCCGAAAAACACACCGACTTTATCTTTACCACTCTGGCCGAAGAATTCGGGTTTATCGGCGGGATTACCCTGTTGTTGATCTATATGCTGATCATCCTGTTCTGCATCGCCTCAGCGATTGCCGCTAAGGACCGGTTCTCTTCGCTGGTGATCATGGGCATTGCCATCACCTTCTTCCTGTTCTTTGCGGTGAATATGTCAATGGTAATGGGGCTGGCCCCGGTGGTGGGCGTGCCGCTGCCGATGGTGTCTTATGGCGGTTCCGCCATGCTGGTCCTGCTGGGGGCTTTCGGGATTGTGCAAAGTGCCCATATTCACCGCCCGCGCCAAGTCTCACGCTAGACCATCAGGGAGTTTCCATGACCGCCAATGTCCTGTTTGCAGGCCGCCCCGAAAGCTGGCCCCTCTATGCACCGCTGTTGAAGGCAGAGTTTGCCCGGCTGGGTGTGGACGCCAGTGTGCACACAGAAATTGCGCCGGCAAAGGTGGACTATATCGTCTATGCGCCCAGCGGACCGATCAGCGATTTCAGCCCCTTCACCCGGCTGAAGGCAGTGCTGAGCATGTGGGCAGGGGTCGAAAAGATCGTGCCGGCTGTACCTGCCGCAATACCGCTCACCCGGATGGTGGACAGCGGGCTGGAGCAGGGCATGACAGAATGGGTTGCTGGCCACACGCTGCGGTATCACCTGGGAATGGATGCCCATATCCTGGGGCAGAACGGGCACTGGGACCCCAAGGCGCCACCGCTGGCAAAGGATCGCTGCGTGACCGTGCTGGGCCTCGGTGCGCTTGGCACGGCCGCGGCCAAAACCCTGGCCGCGCTTGGCTTCCAGGTGGCCGGCTGGAGCCGGACACGGAAACACATTGATGGGGTCATCTGCCACTCCGGCGGGGACGGGCTGAAATCTGCTTTGGCACAGGCAGAGATCGTCATTCTGCTGCTGCCGGACACGCCTGCCACCGAAAACACCCTGAACGCTGAAACCCTGGCGATGTTGCCAAGGGGGGCCAGAATCATCAACCCGGGCCGGGGCCCGTTGATAGATGACGACGCGCTGCTTTCCGCCCTGAACAGCGGCCAGATCGGCCACGCAACGCTGGACGTGTTCCGGATCGAGCCGCTGCCGCCCGGACATCCCTATTGGACGCATCCAAATGTGACCGTGACACCTCACATCGCCTCGGAAACCCGCGAAAGCACGGCCGCCCAAGTGATTGCAGAAAACATCCGGCGCAGCGAGGCCGGTGAGCCGCTGTTACATCTCGTCGACCGAAGCCTCGGATACTAGGGGCTTCGCCCCTCGCGCCTGCGGCGCTCACCCCAGGGTATTGCCGACCAGAAAGAAGCGAAACGCATACTGCTTCTTTCTGGTCTGAAATACCCAATTCTGCGGTATCGCCTTGCGGCGTGTTTTCTATTTCGCGGCCAAGCCGCGGCCTTTCAACAAAGCCTCCACACCAGGCAGCCGCCCACGGAACGCTTTGTACAGCTCTGCCGGATCGGCGGAACCGCCGGTTGAGAGGATATGTGCCTCCAGTGCATTGGCGCGTTCAACGTCAAACGCACCGCCAGCCTCCTCAAAGGCGGCAAAGGCATCTGCATCCATTACCTCCGACCACATGTAGCTGTAATAGCCCGAGGAATAGCCGTCGCCGGCAAAGACATGGGCAAAATGCGGTGTCGCGTGGCGCATGATAATGGCCCGCGGCATGCCGATTGCCGAAAGCACTTCCGCCTGTTTAATCATCGGATCTGCCGGTGCCGCGCCATCGTGGAAGGCGAGATCCACAAGGGCCGAGGCAACATACTCTACAGTCTGGAAACCCATGTCAAAATTGGCCGCCCCCAGCACCTTCTTCAGCATCTCCTGCGGCATCGCTTCACCGGTTTCCGCATGAGTGGCAAATTCCTGCAGCACCTCTGGTACTTCCAGCCAGTGTTCATAAAGCTGGCTGGGCAGTTCCACAAAATCCCGCGCAACCGAGGTGCCGGAGATGCTATCATAGGTCACATTGGACAGCATCTGGTGCAGCGCGTGGCCGAATTCGTGGAACAGGGTGCGGGCGTCATCCCAGGACAGAAGCGCCGGTTCACCCTTGGCGAAATTGCAGACATTGATCACCACCGGCGCCTGCACGTCCGGAAACTTCGCCTGCTGCCGCATGGCCGAACACCAGGCGCCGGACCGTTTGGAGCCGCGGGCAAAGTAATCGCCGATGAAGACCGCCACATGGCTCCCGTTCCGGGTCACTTCCCAGGCGCGGCAATCAGGATGATATAGAGGCACATCCAGCGGTGCGAACTCCAGCCCGAACAGCCGGTTTGCACAGGCAAAACTCGCCTCGATCATCCGGTCCAGCTGCAGGTAGGGCTTCAGCGCGGCCTCATCCAGATCGTGTTCCGCCTTGCGGCGTTTTTCCGCATAGTAGCGCCAGTCCCAAGGTTCCAGATCACCATTGACGCCATCGTCCTGCATCATCGCGGTCAGTACAGCTGAGTCTTCACTGGCCCGGGATTTGGCGGCCTCCCAAACTTCCATCAGCAGCCCACGCACCGCTTCTGGAGTCTTGGCCATTTCTGTTTCCAGTTTGTAAGCGGCAAAGTTTTCATACCCCAGCAGCTGCGCGCGCTCTTCGCGCAGTTTCAGGATTTCTGCAGCGATGCCGCGGTTGTCGGTCGCACCGCCGTTAGCCCCGCGGGCGGCCCAGGCATGAAAGGCTTTTTCGCGCAAATCGCGGCGTGGCGAGAACTGCAGGAACGGTGTGATCAGCGAGCGGGACAGTGTGACCACCGGCCCCTCTTGCCCCTTTTCTTCCCCAGCTGCGCGAGCTGCATTGACCACAAACTCCGGCAAGCCTTCCAGATCTTGCTCGGAAAGCTCCATGAACCATTCCCGTTCATCCGCCAGCAGATTCTGGGTGAACTCTGTTCCCAAAGTGGCCAGACGGCCCTTGATCTCCTGCATGCGCGTATCGGCGTCACCTTCCAGCGCGGCACCGCCGCGAACAAAGCCGCGATGGGTCAGCATCAGCACTCGCTGCTGTTCCTCCGTCAGCTCAAGCACCTGCCGCTGTTCCCACACCGCCTTGATGCGGGCATAAAGCGCTTTGTTCGCTGTGATGGCGGAAAAATGCGCGGCCAGCTTCGGCGAGAACGCCCGCTGCAGCTCTTCCCGCTTGGGATTGCTGTCAGCCCCGGCCACGGTGAAGAACACGCCCAGAACCTGCTCCAGCTCGCGGCAGGGCGTTTCCAAGGCTTCGATCACATTGGCAAAGCTTGGCGGCTCAGCACTGCCGGCAATAGCATCAATCTGCGCGGTATGCGCCGCCAGCGCCTGTTCCAGTGCAGGCGCAAAATCATCATCGGAAATGCTGTTGAACGGGGCAATTTCAAACGGCGTATCCCAGTGGGACAAAAGCGGATTGGGCATATGCATGGTCTCCTTTGCATGTGACGCTAGCGGCAAAGAGAGGGGGCTGCAATTGGCCTTTCCCGGCGCCGGGACAACGGCTCAACCGCCTGCACCCTCGCCCACGGTCAACTCCGCCGGAATGATGCGGATGGGTACATCCGCCACATTGGCTGCCCGCGCAATGCGCCATTCGAAACGGCCCATCTTGCCGTCTGTATCGATCAACACCACCACCGGTTCCTTGCCAGTCACTTCTGCCGCAAACAGCGCCTGCTGGATGCTGTCCAGGCTGCTGCGCTTGTCCAGCCCGAACTCGATGACGCGGAGCGCATTCTCGCAGTCGGTGCGGATAGAGGCTGCGCCACCGGGATAAGTGAACACATGCACCTGTTCCGGCTGGCCGCCGAACAGGGCACCGCAAAGGAGCGCGATGTAGTAGGCTTCGTTCACCGGCGGAGGTCAGTTTTCTGCCGTGCCGCCGCAAACCGGGCAATCCTGGCGCCGGGACAAACGGATCTTGCGGGTTTCGCCGTAAAGCCCGTCATAGATCAGCATCTCTGCGCGCAGCACCGCACCAGCGCCGGTGATCTGCTTGACCGCCTCCACCGCCATCATTGACCCAACCACTCCGGGCAGCGGGCCGATCACTCCGGCCTCGGAACAGCTGGGCGCAAGACCAGTAGCGGGGGCCTCGGGGAAAATACACTGATAACATGGGCCACTCTCTGCCGGATGGAACACGCTCAGCTGGCCTTCCCACTGCGACAACGCGCCGGAGATCAACGGCTTGCCCTGCGCCACCGCAGTGCGGTTCGCCAGGTAACGGGTTTCGAAATTGTCGGAGCCGTCAAGGATCAGGTCATATTCCGCAAACAGCTCAGCTGCGGCCTCCTCCGTCAGGCGGCGGTTATAGGGGCGCACCTCTGCATAGGGGTTTTGCGCCTGCATGGCCGCCTGGGCCGAAAACACCTTGGGCTTGCCGATATCCTGGTCCCGGTGAATGACCTGGCGCTGCAGGTTGGCGTTGTCCACCGTATCATCGTCAATCACCCCGATGGTGCCTATGCCGGCGGCCGCCAGATACTGCAGGGCTGGGGCGCCAAGCCCGCCGGCTCCGATCACCAGCACCTTGGCCTTTTTCAGCTTCTTCTGCCCCGGCCCGCCCAGTTCCCGCAGAACGATATGGCGGGCATAGCGGTCAAGCTCGCTTTCTGTAAAGGTGCTGGCGGGCTGGCTCATTTCGGTTTCCTGGGGCTGGGCGCGGGACTTCAAGGCAGCCACGATACGCGCATAAAACCCGGCCACAAGGGCAAAGCCCGCAAGCATCAGCCAGGGCGCAACTGAACCGCCGGTGCCTTCGCGCAGCGGATGCCCGTCCGGCAAGGTCAGCTGCACCGCCAAAACAGCGGCAATCAAAACAGCCAGCAGAACAATACGCAAATTACGCGGCAGGCCCAGAAAACGACCACCCCACCAGATCAACGCGCCCAGAACCAGAACCCGCAGCATCAGCCCCGTCCGGTAGAGCCGAAACCACCGCCGCCGCGGCCGGTCTCGGTCAGCGCATCAGCAAGTTCAAAGCGGGCTTGCAGCACCGGGGCTGCCACCATCTGGGCAATGCGGTCACCATGACGGATCTCAAAGGGGTCGCTCCCGGCATTCAGCAGGATCACCCCCAAAGGCCCGCGGTAATCGCTGTCGATGGTTCCAGGCGTATTGGGCAGGGTGATCCCGTGTTTCAACGCCAGTCCGGACCGCGGGCGGATCTGCACTTCATATCCTGCTGGGATCTCTATGCGCAGGCCCGTCGGTACCAGCTTGCGCTCTCCCGGCTGCAGTACCAGCTGCCCACGATCCGGCAGATTGGCGCGTACATCCGCCCCAGCTGCACCGGCCGTTTCATAAGACGGCAGCGGCACATCCCGGTCCGCCCCCTCCTCATGGATCACACGGATCATGACCATCCCTGCCCCCCTTTCATCTTTCCCAAAATACTCAAATTCACCCGGCCAGCGCCGCTGCGATCCGATCTGCCAGTTTGCGGGCAACTTCATCCTTGCCCATCCGCGGCCATGCCTCGGCCCCTTCGGCGGAAATCAGCACGACTGCGTTCTCGCTGCCGCCCATGATCCCGGTTTCAGGCGAGACATCATTGGCGACAATCCAGTCGCAGCCCTTGCGCTTGCGCTTGGCCGTGGCGTTTTCCACCACGTCATTGGTTTCCGCCGCAAACCCCACCACCAGCCCCGGACGGCCGTCTGTCATCTGCGAGACAGTTTTCAGAATGTCCGGATTTTCGGCGAACTCCAGTGTCGGCAGCCCGTCCTTGGATTTCTTCAACTTCCGGTCAGAGGCGCCGACCACGCGCCAATCCGCCACCGCCGCCGCAAAAACGCCGACATCGGCAGGCAGGGCAGCCTGCACCGCGGCTTCCATTTCACGGGCGCTTTCCACCGGCACCGCTTGAACGCCCTCAGGTGGGCGCACCGCTGCCGGGCCCGTGATGAACACCACCTCAGCACCCAAATCGCGCAGAGCACGGGCCACTGCTGCTCCCTGCGCCCCGGAAGAACGGTTGGCGATGTAGCGCACCGGGTCAATCGGCTCATGCGTCGGACCGGAGGTCACCAGGATGCGTTTTCCCTGCAAAGGGCCTTGCGCAAGCTTGGCCGCAATCGCTGCCAGAATCTCCTCCGGTTCCGCCATCCGGCCGGGCCCGAACTCGCCGCAGGCCATGCTGCCCTCGTTGGGGCCGATGAAAGACACGCCATCCGCCTTCAGGGTTTCAAGATTGCGCCGGGTTGCCGGGTGCTCCCACATGCGAACGTTCATCGCCGGCGCCAGCAGCACCGGCGTATCGGTGGCCAGCAGCAGGGTCGAAGCCAGATCATTTGCCTGGCCATGCGTCATCTTTGCCATCAGATCCGCCGTGGCAGGCGCCACCACCACAAGGTCAGCGCTGCGCGACAGCTGGATGTGCCCCATCTCAGCCTCTGCCGTCAGGTCAAACAGCTCCTGATGCACTGCCGCCCCAGCCAGAGCCGAGACCGACAAGGGGGTCACAAACTCAGCACCCGCCTTGGTCAGAACCGGTGACACCCTTGCCCCCTGATCCTGCAGGCGGCGGATCAGTTCCAGCGACTTATAGGCTGCAATGCCGCCGCCGATGATCAGTAGAATATGTTTGCCAGCCAGCATTTTGCGCATCCTCGTCCGGTTTCCCGCGACCTTACTGCGGCACGGCAAAAGTGTGAAGCAGTCAGCCGTCCTTGCGAAAGGCGAGGCAGGGGTCACCGCGTTCGACCTCAGGGGCATCCAGTACCAGGTCAAATTGCCCGTTGATCAATCCCTGTTCGGATTGGCCCAGGCTTCGAATTTCGGCTTCCGGCCGGGCCTGCGCCAGATAGACTGCCAGCCCCCGGTCCATTCGGGCATGACCGTTGCCGGTGATGACAGCAACCGGGCCGCCGGTCTCTGCCAGGGCCTGGTCCGCAGCCGCCGCCAGTGCCGCATCGCGCAGCCGCTGGAAGTCCACAAGCAGCGGCAGCATTTCCTTTGGCATGGCATCGCAATGACTGACCTGCTGATCTGCCTCCCTTGCGCCCTGTTCTGCTGTCGGCAACGGCTGATCCAGGCCAAAACGGGCAGAGACATCTGCGCCGAAGTACGCAACTGACCCGTTGCTCATGATTTCAGGCGCTTCGCTGCGCGGCACCCGCGCGCCGTACTGGCGGGCATCCCTGGCCGCCGCAAAGACCGGAGCATACAGGCTGAACGGCGGCCAGCCGCTTGTTGCCCAGTTCAGCATCTCGGCCGTCTGCAGCGCATCATCAGGAATACCGGATTCCAGCCTTTTCGCCTGCTCTACCGTGAGCATTTCCCAGACTACGGCCTTGGGTTTCAGGGCAACCAGCAGCTCAGCCTGCCGCTGATGGTGCACGGGGTTGTCGTGCATCTCACCCAGGATCACCACATCCGCAGTCCGCAGAATTTCCGCCGCACTTGACAGCCCGTCGGCGTTGGCCTCAGACACGCAAAGCGCCGCCAAAACGGCGGCGCTTGCAATCATTTTCAGGTCACGCGCAAGCTTTCTCATGAAAGCAGTTTGTGCACCTCGCGCGATTGGCCTTCAAGGCATTTTCGCATTTTCTGGAATGCCCCGGATTCGAGCTGTCGCACCCGCTCTTTGGACAGGCCAAGTTCTGTTCCCAGGCTTTCCAGCGTGCGCGGCTGATCGCGCAGCTTGCGCTCAGTAATGATGAAACGTTCACGCTCATTCAGCGCCTGCAATGCCCCCACCAGCCATTTGCGCAACTGGCGGCGGTCGTGCCGCTCCTGCACCAGCTCCTCGGCCTGTGAGGCATCATCTTCCAGCGCATCAATCCATTCGCGGCCTTCTTCGTCCGCAGATTGGATCGCATTGAGCGAGAAATCGGTGCCGGACAGGCGTCCTTCCATCATTTCGACGTCCCGCAGCGGCACACCGATTTCGGTGGCGATCTTCTGATGCAGCTGATGCCGGTCCAGCCTCAGCCCCGATACACGGGCCTCACGTTCAAACTGTGCCTGCACCCGACGCATATTGAAGAACAGCGATTTTTGCGATGAGGTTGAGCCGGTGCGCACCATCGACCAGTTGCGCATCACGTAGTCCTGGATCGACGCTTTGATCCACCAGACCGCGTAGGTCGAGAAGCGCACCCCACGGTCCGGATCGAATTTGTCCGCTGCTTTCATAAGCCCCAGACCTGCCTCCTGGATCAGATCGTTCATCGGCGCCCCATATCGCTTGAATTTGGCCGCCATGGAAATTGCCAGACGCATATAGGCGTTGATGAGCCGGTGCAGCGATTGCACGTCACGGTCATCCCGCCAAGCATAGGCCAAGCGCCGCTCGGTCTCTGCATCCAGCAGTTCTGCTTTCATTGCCTGTCTCGGCAATGGGTTTTCGGCTGTTTGATCAAGTGCCATTGTGATTTCCCCCCGGAAACTAATTAACAAACTGCCGCCTGTCGGCGTGCATGGAACAATCGGAGGCCCGGTAATAGGCCAGCAGCAACAGCGCACTGGATGCGTCTTTCGGCTCATCCTGAGGCCAAAACGGAAAAGTGAAATTTTTGGCCCCTGCACAGCCTATCCCGGCCTTAAATGTGGAACCCCGGGACGCTGCGGTCTCTTGTCTTCACCGGGCCCTGCAGTTACCCACAGGAACGGCTTCGGACTCATAGGTTAGCAAAAAATGCCGTTAAATGTAACTTTTATTCTTGGCGGCGCGGCCTCTGGAAAGTCGGCATTTGCCGAGAGCCTGTGCGCAAGCACTGGAAAAGATAAAGTTTATTGGGCCACAGCACAGGTTTTTGACGCTGAAATGCGCGAAAAAGTGTCCCGGCACCTGACGCAAAGAGGCGAAAACTGGACCACTATTGAGGAGCCGGAAACAGCTGCAGCAGTCTTGGATCCTCTGACAATCGACCAGATTTGCCTGGTGGACTGCGCCACAATGTGGCTGACCAACCATCTGCTGGCGGATCACGACCTGGTCGCAGCCACCGACGAACTGCTGTCCGCCATCAGCCGCTGCCAAGCTGATTTGGTGATCGTTTCCAATGAAACCGGGTTGGGCATTGTGCCGGAAAACAAGCTTGCCCGCCGGTTTCGCGAAGCCCAGGGGCGACTCAACATCGCGTTGGCTGCGCGGGCGGACACGGTGGTGCAGGTGACGGCCGGTCTTCCTTTGGTTTTGAAGGGCGCGCTATGACCACCCGGCTGTTTCTGGTGCGGCACGGGCCGACCCACGCAAAATGCATGGTCGGCTGGTCCGACCTGCCGGCGGATCTGTCTGACACAGCGGCCCTTTCCCGCCTGTCGAGCTACCTGCCTGCAGAAGCACTGGTTGTATCTTCCGACCTGTCCCGTGCGGCTGAAACGGCCAATGCCATCCAAGGCAGCCGGGTCCGGCTGCCGCATGACACTGCCCTGCGCGAGATTCATTTCGGCGCCTGGGAACTGCGCAGCTGGGCAGAAGTGGATGCCGAGGATCCAGAACGCATCCGCGCCTATTGGGAGACGCCGGGTGATGTCACCCCGCCAGGCGGCGAAAGCTGGCATCAAGTCTGCAACCGGGTGAACACGGCGATTGACCGGCTGATCGCGGCCAACCGGGGCCGCGATCTGATCGTGGTCGGCCACTTCGGCCAGATTCTGACCCAGATCCAACGGGCAGAGATGCTGACAGCAGAAGAGGCCTTTGCCCATCGGATCGACAACCTGTCAGTCAGCGAAGTGTTCTTTGGCCCTGACGGCTGGCAAACCGGCGCGATCAATCACCTGCCGTGATCACGCCCATCACAATCATTAGATTTCCTAATGCTCAAGGCCGCGTTAACGTCCTGCTATGGCTTATGAAATCTATATTGGCGACCGCATGTTCTCCAGCTGGTCCTTGCGCGGCTGGCTCATGCTCGAAAAATTCTCCCTGCCCCATACTGTGCAAATGGTGGGGCTTTACTCCGGAACCATGGCGGATGACATGGCGCATCTGGCGCCGGCTCGGCTGGTGCCCGCACTGCGCACGCCGGAAGGCACCGTGATCGGCGAAAGCCTGGCCATTGCCGAAACCCTGGCCGAAAGGCATCCCGAAGCCGGGTTATGGCCCGCTGATCCGGCCCAGCGCGCCACTGCCCGCTGGCTGGCGGCGGAGATGGTCGGCGGTTTCTCTGCCCTGCGCGGCGAATGCCCGATGCAGCTGGCCCATATGTACGAAGGCTTCGGGGTCTCTGGCGCAGTAAAGGCGGATCTGGACCGGATCGAAACGCTGTTTGCCCATGCCCGCAAGGTTTCCGGCCATGGCACCGGCTACCTGTTCGGGAACTATTCGCTGGCGGATGTGTTTTATACACCGGTCGCGGCCAGGATCATGGGATACGGCCTGCCAGTGTCTGAGGCGACACGCGCCTATTGCAAACTGTTGCTGTCGGACCCGGCAGTCCTGCAATGGCAGGAACAGGCGCATGAGGTCAGTTACGACCCGGAACCCTATGCTCTGGACTTGCCGCGGCAGCCCTGGTCGCTGGGCTAATACGGCGGCCAGCGCGAAACCTTCGTGAATTCACCGCTGGCCTCCCTTCCTGTTAACCTTTCGGAAACCACGATTGCCAAGCATCTCTCCCTAAGCATTCAGATGGCAGGGAGAGATGACAGCAAGGTCTTACACGGTTGCGTTCCAGGGTGTTGAGGCCCGTCCGGTCGAGGTGCAATGCGCCATTGCCCCCGGCTTGCCCGCCTTCTCGGTTGTCGGCTTGCCCGACAAGGCCGTTCAGGAAGCGCGCGAACGGGTGCGGGCAGCCTTTGCTGCCATGTCCATCGCCCTGCCCTCGCGCCGGATCACCGTGAACCTGTCGCCTGCAGGCCTGCCCAAGGAAGGCAGCCATTTCGACCTGCCTATTGCGCTGGCGCTGCTGGCCGCCATTGGCATTATCCCAGCAGAAAAGGCGGAAGAAACCATTTCACTGGGAGAGCTGTCTCTGGACGGCCAGCTGATGCCGGTGGTCGGCGCCTTGCCTGCGGCTGTTACAGCCGCAGAGGAAGGCCGGATGCTGCTGTGCCCCAAACCTTCCGGGCCGGAGGCCGCCTGGGTCGATGCCGCCCAGGTGATCGGTGCCGCAACGCTGACAGAGGCGGTACAGCATTTCACCGGCCAACGGCGCATTGAACCCTCTGTGCCGGGCGAGGCTGTTCATGGATTGGGTGGCAAGGATCTCCGCGATGTAAAGGGGCAGGAGTTTGCCAAACGCGCGCTGGAAATCGCAGCCGCAGGGCGCCACCACATGCTGATGGTCGGCCCGCCGGGGTCCGGCAAATCTATGCTTGCGGCGCGCCTGCCCTCGATCCTGCCGCCGCTTACGCCTGCTGAGGCGCTGGAAACCTCAATGATCCATTCGTTATGCGGGCTGATTGACGAAGGTGGCATCAGCCGCGCCCGCCCGTTCCGGGAACCGCACCACACGGCGTCGATGGCGGCGATTGCGGGCGGCGGGCGACGGGCGCAGCCGGGGGAGATCAGCCTGGCCCATAATGGTGTTCTGTTTTTGGACGAGCTACCGGAGTTTGGCCGCCCGGTGCTGGAAACCCTGCGCCAGCCGCTTGAAACCGGAGAGGTCATGGTGGCGCGCGCCAATGCCCATGTGAAATATCCCAGCCGGTTCATGCTGGTGGCTGCCGCCAACCCCTGCAAATGCGGCTACCTGGCCGATGCCAACCGGGCCTGTTCCCGCGCCCCCTTGTGTGGGGCTGACTATCTAGGCCGGATTTCCGGCCCGCTGCTGGACCGGTTTGATCTGCATCTGGATGTACCGCCTGTGGATGTGGCCGATCTGGAGCTGCCGCCCAGCGCCGAGGGTTCTGCCGAGGTCGCCCAGCGGGTCGCAGGTGCACAGGAAATACAGGCCGACCGGTTCCGCGGCCACTCCGGCCTGCGCCAGAACGCCGATGCCGAGGGCACATTGCTGGAGGAAATCGCCGCCCCGGACGCAGACAGCCGCGATCTGCTGGTCCGTGCTGCCGAACGCTTTGGGCTCAGCGCGCGCGGCTACCATCGGGTGTTGCGGGTCGCTCGCACCATTGCGGACCTCGCCTGCGAGGAAAAAGTTCAACGCCAGCACTTTGCCGAGGCCCTAAGCTTCCGCCTGCCCTCAACGCGCTGAACTGCTGCCAAAAACTGAGTTCACAAAGCCTGCGGCCTCTTCCAGCGCGGCTTGCCCTTCCGGCAGATGACCGGCCATGAACTGCCAGACATGCGGAACATTACGCCAGATATTCAAGGAAACTGTACCGCCTGCCTCCTGCAACCGCTCTGCCATGCGCTGCGCATCTGACAGCAGCACCTCGGTGCTGCCTGCCTGGATCAATACCGGCGGCGGGTTACGAAAATCTGCAAACAACGGCGACGCGCGCCCGTCCGCCGGATCAGCGCCTGCCAGATACTGCTCAACAGCCTCCTGCATCCGCGCCGCCGGGATAATCACGTCTCGGTCCCGGTTGGATTGGAGGCTGGCCCCGCCCAGCGTGAGATCGCACCAGGGGGAAAAGGCAACAAGACCCGCAGGGCGCTCGCCTTTGGCAAGAAGACCTGCCAGCAGGGCCAGCGCCAGCCCGCCACCGGCGCTGTCACCGGCCAGCAGAATGTCCTGTGCCGCATATCCGGTGTCCCGCAAGTACTGCCAAGCGGCCATGCCGTCCTCATAGGGGGCCGGAAACGGCGCATCCTGCATCAGCCGGTAGTCCGGCACTGCGATTTCCAGCCCCGCCGCCAGCGAAAGACGCGACAGCATCCCCTGATACGCCCGGGCGCTGCCGGCCAGGTAGGCGCCGCCATGCAGGAACAGGATGACATTCCCCAGCCGCGGCCTGCCTGCCGACACGATCGTCAGCGGCACAGGTGCGGGTCGCGGCAGCAGCCGAGTGAATGGCAGTGCCGGGTAAAAACGCGGCGCCATCGCCTCAAAGAACCGCCGGGCCACGTCCGGACTGCCGGTGCGCTGCAGCACCGGCTTCATGCCATAGCGCATCCACCCGTTTTTGGCCCGGCGCTGCCAGCTCATCAGGTGAATTTGGCTTCGATCGCCTGCCACACCTTTTCAGCGATGTTTACCCCGTCAAATCGCTCCAGCTCCTGAATGCCGGTAGGAGAGGTCACGTTGATCTCGGTCAGGTAGTCGCCGATCACGTCGATGCCGACAAAGACCTGCCCTTTTTCGCGCAACAGCGGGCCGATCGCGGCACAGATTTCCAGATCGCGGTCGCTTAGTCCGATCTTCTCGGGTCGTCCGCCCACATGCATGTTCGAACGGGTCTCGCCCGCCGCAGGCACCCGATTGATGGCGCCAACCGGCTCGCCGTCGACCAGGATCACCCGTTTGTCGCCATTGCTGACATCAGGCAGGAACTTCTGCACGATCAGCGGTTCGCGGCTGAAACCGGTGAACAATTCATGCAACGAGGTGAGGTTGCGGTCATTGGCATCCAGCCGGAACACCCCTGCACCGCCGTTGCCGTAAAGCGGTTTGAGAATCACATCGCCATGCTTTTCCTTGAACGCCTTGATGGTCTGCAGATCGCGGGCAATTGTGGTCGGCGGGGTCAGCTCCGGGAAGTTCAAGACCAGCAGTTTTTCCGGGTAGTTGCGTACCCAGAAGGGGTCATTCACCACCAGCGCCTGGCCTTTTAGCATGTCCAAGAGATGGGTCGAGGTGATATAGTGCATATCAAACGGCGGATCTTGGCGCAGCCAGACCACGTCGAAATCCGCCAGATCCACTTCGCGCTCTTCGCCCAGAACCGCTGGCGCGTCGGCCACCCGCTGCACGGTCATGTCCTGACCGCGGGCCGTGATGCGGCCCTCTTGATAGGCCAGTTGGTCAGGACTGTAGAAAAACAGCTCATGCCCGCGCGCCTGGGCTTCCTCGGCCAGGCGGAAGCTGCTGTCCGCGTTGATGTCCACGCCCATGACCGGGTCCATCTGAAAGGCGATTTTCATGGCAGTATCCCTTGTAAACTGGCCAGATACATGGCCCACCGTGCGCCCAGGTTCAATGGGGCGGCAGCGGATCAGTCCAGGCCTATGGCGTTTTCGATGATCTCAACCGCGCCGGTGCCGTCCACCAGCGCGGCGTCGAACCGGACAGGGGTCAGCTGTCCCTGCGGTTCGTTTTCCAGATATTGCCCAGCGCTGGCATAAATCCGTTCTGCCTGCCGAAGGGTGATGCGCAGGGCGGCAGCGGCGCTGGTGGCGCTGTGTTTCACCTCGACGAACACCAGCTCCTCTGGGCCGCGCAGGATCAGATCGATCTCGCCGCCCGGGCCACGCCAGCGGCGTTCCGCAACCGTGTAGCCGCGGTTTTCGTAGTGACGTGCAACGATCTCTTCCGCGGCCTCACCGGCCAGATGGGCGCGGGCACCCCGATGCTGGCGGGGGTGGGTCATGGCTCAGCCGCCTTTGGCCAGCTGCAGCGCCAGCTGATAGATCTTGCGCCGCGGTAACCCGTGCATCTCAGCCACGATCCCTGCGGCGTCTTTGACCGAATTGCCCTGCAGCGCGGCCAGCAGATCGCTTTCCAGGTCGCCCTCGCTCACCTCTGCTTCCTGTGCACGGTCGACCAGCAGCACAATCTCTCCCTTCACGGGTTTTTCCTCCAGCCCCACGGCCAGTTCGGTCAGCGGCGCCCGGCGGACTTCTTCGAATTTCTTGGTCAGTTCCCGGGCCAGTGCCGCCGGACGGTTGCCCAGCACCGCAGCCATATCCGCAACCGAGGCCGCAACACGTTTCGGAGATTCATAGAAGATCAGCGTGCCGGGGATTTCCCGCAGCTCTTCCAGCCGTTTGCGCCGGGCACCTGATGCATTGGGCAGAAAGCCCGCAAAGAAAAACGCATCTGTCGGCAGCCCGGCCAGCGTCAGCGCCGTGACCGCCGCCGAAGCACCGGGCGCGCAGGTGACCGCATGCCCCGCCTCTGCCGCTGCACGGCTGAGATCATAGCCCGGATCGGCGATCAGCGGCATGCCGGCCTCGGATGCATAGGCAACGGATTTGCCCTCGGCCACCGCCTCCAGCAGTTTGGCCCGCGCCCCGGCACCGCTGTGATCGTGATAAGCAATGATCCGCCGTCCGCCCAGGGGCACGCCGTGAATCTCCATCAGCTTGCGCAGCGAGCGTGTATCCTCGGCGGCAAGCACATCGGCAGAGGCCAGAACATCCAATGCCCGCAGGGTGATGTCGCGGGCCGTGCCGATGGGCGTGGCAACAAAGTACAGCCCGGGGGACAATATGACATTCTGGTGATTCAAAGCTGGACCCGCCTTTTTGGTCGTTTATTATCCGCCTTTAAATCCACACGGCACAGAGCCGCCGGGAGAACGGAGTTTCAAGTCCATTATGTTTGCTGTTTTCAAACGCGCCCGCAAGGCAGCACTTGCAGCCGCCGCGGCTGTTTCCGCTATTGCTTTGACCGCCTGCGATCCGATCGCGATTGGCACCGGCCCGACCATCAACACTTCCAAACCCGTTCCTGTTGCGCTGCTGGTGCCGCGCGGCTCTGCCCAGCAGGGCGACAGCGTTCTGGCCAAGAGCCTGGAAAACGCGGCCCGCATGGCAATTGCCGACCTCGAAGGCGTGCAGATCGATCTGCGCGTCTATGATACCGCAGGCAGCCCCGAAGTCGCATCCAGCGCCGCGCAGCAGGCACTTAAAGATGGCGCTCGTGTCATTCTGGGCCCGGTCTATGCAGAGGCTGCGAATGCCGCAGGCATTGCAGCCCGCCAGCGTGGCGTCAATGTTCTGGCATTTTCCAACAACCCCGCCATTGCCGGCGGCAATGTCTTTATTCTGGGGCCAACATTCGGCAACACCGCGCGCCGCCTGACCAGCTTTGCCGCCCGCAATGGCAAGCGCAACATTCTGATTGTCGGCGGCAATGATGCCGCTGGCGTCGCAGGCCGCAATGCCATTCAGCAGGCCGCCAGCCAAGGCGGCACCAGCATTGCAGGCAGTGTTGGCTATGAGCTGTCGCAGCAGGGCGTGATCAACGCTATCCCCACCATCCGGTCCCAGGCTTCTGGTGCCGATGCCGTCTTTCTGACCTCGACAACCGCAGGCGCACTGCCGCTGTTGGCCCAGCTTCTGCCCGAAGCCGGCGTCGATCCCGCCCAAAAACAGTACATCGGCCTGACACGCTGGGATATTCCGCCGCAAACCCTGGCTCTGCCCGGTGTGCAGGGTGGCTGGTTCGCCATGCCTGACCAGGGCAAAGTACAGCAGTTCAGCGCCCGCTATCAGGCCAGTTACGGCGCAGCGCCCCATTCCATCGGCAGCCTCGCCTATGACGGCATCGCCGCCATCGGCGCGCTGGTTGCGGCTGGCAAATCCGACGCGCTGACCGCAGGCGCGCTGACGCAGGGTGCAGGCTTCCAAGGCGCCGGTGGCATCTTCCGTCTGCGGCCCGACGGCACCAATGAACGCGGCCTGGCGGTTGCCACCATCCAAGAGCAAAAGGTCGTCATCATTGACCCAGCCCCAAGCAGCTTCGCAGGCGCCGGGTTCTGAACCCGCCGCTGCCACGGCGCAGCCCTCTGCCAACGGTTATCCGGAACCGCTGGGCCCGCTGATCTGCGGCCCGGCGGATATTTTCGACGTCGGCAGCATCCGCGCGCAGATCACTGCATTGGCACAAGATACCGATGCTGCGACCCTGCGCAGGGAAACGGTGAATATCCTGAAAGCCGCAAACAAGGCCGGACGGGCTGCAATCGCCACGGCGTTTTCGGAACAACCGTTTTCCGCGCGTCAACTGACCCGCTCTTACACTTTTCTGACCGACGGGCTGGTAACAACCGCGCTGTTTGTGGCCAGTGAACTGCTGCACCCGCTGGCAACCCCGACCCAGGGCGAGCGGATTGCTGTGATGGCCGTTGGCGGATACGGCCGGGGTGAAATGGCGCCGGCCTCTGACGTCGACCTCTTGTTCATCACCCCCTACAAGATCACCGCCTGGGCGGAGAGCGTGATTGAATCCATGCTTTACATCCTGTGGGACCTGCGGCTGAAGGTCGGCCACGCCAGCCGCACCATTAAGGATTGCATCCGGCTGGGCGGCGAAGACTACACTATCCGCACGGCAATGCTGGAGCACCGCTTCCTGGCAGGCCATGTGCCGCTGGCGGATGAACTGGACAGGCGCCTGAAAACAGACTTGTTTTCCAAAGACACCCGTGAATTCATCGAAGCCAAGCTGGGAGAGCGAGACGCCCGCCACCTGAAGCAGGGCCAACGCTATATGGTCGAACCCAATGTCAAAGAGGGCAAGGGCGGCCTACGGGATCTGCAATCGCTCTACTGGATTGCGAAATATCTGTACCATGTTCAGGACGCTGCCGAACTGGTGCCGCTGGGCCTGTTCCGTCCGGAAGAACTGGAACTGTTTTCCAAGGCCGAGACCTTTTTGTGGGCGGTCCGGTCGCATCTGCATCTGGCGACAGGACGCGCAACGGAACAGCTCACCTTCGACTTGCAGGTCGAAGTTGCAAGCCGCATGGGATACCAGGACAAATCCGGCCGCCGGGCAGTTGAAGTCTTCATGCAGGAATATTTCCGCCACGCCACCCGCGTGGGCGACCTGACCCGGATTTTCCTGACCAAGCTGGAAGCCAGCCAGGAAAAGGACGCGCCGCTTCTGAAACGGATTTTCCGCCGTCGTCGGAAGATCAAGACCGGTTACAAAGTGGTGCACAACCGCTTGGATGTGCTCAACCCGGAAAAATTCCTGGCCGACCGGATGAACCTGCTGCGGATCTTTGAGGAGGCCCTGCGCACCGGGCTGCTGATCCACCCGGATGCCATGCGGCTTGTCACTGCCAATCTGCACCTGATCGACGACGGCATGCGCAACGACCCCGAGGCGCAGCGGATTTTCCTGGACCTGCTTCTCAAGCACGGCAACTCCGAACGCGCCCTCAGGCGTATGAACGAACTGGGGGTGCTGGCCGCATTCCTGCCGGAGTTCGAACCCATCGTGGCGATGATGCAGTTCAACATGTATCACTCCTACACCGTGGATGAGCATACCATTCAGGTGATCTCCAATTTTGCGGCCATCGAACGCGGCGAGCTGGAGGATGAACTGCCGCTCTCCTCTTCGATCCTGCGCAAGGGGCTTAGCCGCAAGGTTCTGATGGTGGCCATGCTGCTGCATGACATCGGCAAGGGGCGCGAGCAGGACCATTCGATCCTCGGCGCCCAGATCGCCCGCAAGGTGGCGCCGCGCCTGGGGTTGAAGCAGGCCGAATGCGAAACCGTGGAATGGCTGGTGCGCTATCACCTGCTGATGTCGGACATGGCACAGAAACGCGATATCGCTGACCCCCGAACGGTCCGGGACTTTGCCAAGGCGGTGCAAACGGTCAAGCGGCTCGACCTGCTTTTGCTGCTCACGGTCTGCGATATCCGCGGCGTCGGCCCCGGCACCTGGAACAACTGGAAAGCCGCCTTGCTGCGCGCGCTTTACAAACATACCCGCGCCGCACTGGAGGGCGGCATGGAGGCGCTGAACCGCGAACAGCGGGGCACGGCCGCCAAAAAGGCCCTGCGTGAGGCACTGCCGGACTGGTCCAAGGGGGCGCTGAAGACCGAAACCGCCCGTCATTACCCGCCCTACTGGCACGGGCTGCATGTGACCGCCCATGTGGATTTTGCCGAGATGCTGCGCGAATACACCAGCAAGGGTGACGCAGGCGAAGTGATGATCCGGCTTTATCCGGACGAGGACCGGGACGCCACTCGCGCCACCTTTGTAATGGAAGATCACCCCGGCATCTTTGCCCGCATTGCCGGCGCCCTGGCCCTGGTCGGCGCCAATGTGGTCGATGCACGGTCTTACACAACCAAGGACGGCTATGTGACCGATGCCTTCTGGATTCAGGACGCGGATGGGCATCCCTTTGATCCTCTGCGCCTGCACCGGCTCAAACAGATGATCGAGAAGACCCTGAAGGGCGAGGTGATCACCCGTGACGCCCTGAAATCGCGCGACAAGATCAAGAAGCGCGAGAAAGCCTTCAGGGTGCCGACCCATATCACCTTCGACAATGACGGCTCAGAGATCTATACCATCATCGAGGTCGACACCCGCGACCGTCCTGGGCTGCTTTATGATCTGGCGCGCGCTCTGGCCGCTGCCAACGTCTATATCGCCAATGCAGTCATTGCGACCTATGGCGAACAGGTGGTGGACACCTTCTATGTCAAGGACATGTTCGGCCTGAAATACTATGCCGAGTCCAAACAGCGGATGCTGGAAAAGAAACTGCGCGAGGCGATTGCCGAAGGCGCGAAACGGGCGAATACATGAAACCGATCAAACTGCTGTCGGGTTTCCTGACCGTCGGGTTCTGGACACTGGCCAGCCGCGTGCTGGGCTTTGCCCGCGAGATCCTGATTGCCGCCTTCATCGGTCCGGGACCGGTGCTGGACGCCTTTATCGTGGCCTTCCGCCTGCCCAATATGTTTCGCCGGTTCTTTGCCGAAGGCGCCTTCAATGCGGCATTTGTACCTGCCTTCTCCAAACGCTATGAGGCCGGGGAAGACGCGCGAACCTATGCTCAGCAGGCTTTCAACCTGCTGGCTGCAGCGGTGCTGACACTGGTGGGGCTGGGCATGGTGTTCATGCCGGGGCTGGTGTGGCTGACTGCCGGCGGCTTTGTCGGCGACGGGCGTTTCGACATGGCTGTTGGATACGGCTACATTGTCTTCCCCTACATCCTGTTCATGTCGCTGGCCGCATTGTTTTCCGGCGTTCTGAATGCCACCGGGCGCTTTGCCGCTGCCGCTGCCGCGCCCGTGCTGCTCAATATCTTTGCCTGCGCCGCCATGGCTGTCGGTGCCCTGCTGGGCGGTGACGTGATTGTCTGGCTGGTCTGGACCATCCCAGTGGCAGGCGTGGCCCAGCTGGCACTGGTCTGGGTTGCCGCCGCCCGCGCAGGCATTTGCCTCGCCCCCGGCCTGCCGCGCTGGAATGCCGAGATGTCCAGCCTGGTGCGCGTTGCCGTGCCAGCGGCGCTGGCCATGGGCGTCACCCAGATCAACCTTGTTGTCGGCCAGTATGTGGCCTCTGATATCGAAAAAGCCGCCAGCTGGCTGTTCATCGCCGACCGGCTCTATCAGCTGCCGCTGGGCGTGGTTGGCATCGCCGTCGGCATCGTGCTGCTGCCCGCCCTGTCCCGCCGCCTGCGGGCCGGCGACAGCGCAGGCGCGCAGGATGCCCTGTCCCGCGCCGGTGAATTTTCCCTGCTGCTCGCGGTTCCTTCAGCGGTTGCCTTCATGACCGTTCCGGTCCCGCTGGTCTCCGTGCTCTACGAACGCGGCGCCACCGGGCCAGAGGATGTGGCAGCCATCGCCATCGCCGTCGCCATCTACGGTGCGGGCCTGCCAGCCTTCATGCTGCAAAAAGTACTGCAGCCGCTCTATTTCGCCCGTGAGGACACCAGGACCCCGTTCCGCTACGCGCTGGTGGCCATGGTTGTGAATGCAGCTCTGGCTTTCGGGCTGAAACCGACGCTGGGCTGGATCGCCCCGGCAATCGCCGCCTCTGCCGCCGGCTGGGCGATGGTGGCGCTGCTGGCGCTTGGCGCCCGCCGCTGGGGAGAGGAGACCCGCTTTGACTCCCGTTTTCGCAGCCGCGCCTGGCGCATCCTGGCCGCCTCGACTGTCATGGGGGCTGTGCTTTACCTCATCACTCAGGCGGCGGGCTGGCTCTTCACCCTGGACTACTGGCGCTATCTCTCGCTGCTGGGCCTCGTGGTTTTGGGCGGCGCGGTCTACTTCGCCGCAGGCCAGGCCCTTGGCGCCTTCCGCCTGTCAGAGTTCCGCACCGCCCTCAGCCGCCGCAGACAGGCCTAAAGACCGCTGCGCTGCAAACTCCACCGCCGCAGCGCGCTTGGCGCGCTGCCCGGCCCAACGGCTGGAAATGCCCTGCAGGGGCTATGACAGCGGGCGGGAGCGCCCGGCTGTTCAATCGTGACGGACCCGGTCGCGGATGCGCGCCCAGCCGCCCGGCGCCAGGAAAAACGACAGGCCAAACCCGGTGGCAAACCCAACCAGATCCGCGACCCAATCCTTCTGGCCGCCGAACAAAAGCCCGAACAGCAGCTGCGCCCCCATCAAGAAGGCAATCAGCGAAAACGCCCGGCTCTGCTGCGCCCCGACCAGTGCCAGTGACCGCCACAGCAGAAAGGTAAACGCCCCGATCAGCCCGTAAACCGCTGGAAACCCGCCGATCAGCGGCTGGCCGTCCGCTATCAGCAGCGCGTACCCCAGGGCGCCGCCGGCACCGGACAGCAGGAAGATGATGACCATCGCCAGATCCCCCATCACCTCGCCCACCATCTTGCCCATTGCCAGCACGAAGACGCAGACAAACAGCGCATGGGTAAAGCTGCCATGCACAAAGACATAGCTGGCAAACCGCTTCAGATGCTCCAGCGGCCAGCGCCCGGTTTCCTGCATCCACCAGAAGATCTCGCTGGAAAACGCATAGGACTGGATCGCCTCCAGCCGCCAGCCGATCGCTTCAGGCCCGCCAGCTATGCCGCGCGTTCCAAGCGAAAACATGGCCTCTACCCCCATGATCACAAGCACCAGCGCCACCACGGCAGCAGGCAAGGGGTTCACTGGGGCGTTATGGGGCTCACTGCTCATCCGGGCTCCTTGCGGCACAGAATCCTCTGTGCCTGTTGACCTATCCTGGCCCCATGGGTAAGCCACCGGGGTTGCTATTTCCAGACGGGAGTTCCGCCCAAATGAGCGAAACCACATTCACCCCGCGTGTGTTCTCGGGCATCCAGCCCACGGGCAACCTGCATTTGGGCAATTACCTGGGCGCGATGAAGCGCTTTGTCGACATGCAAAACGCCGATTTCGAGACCGTCTATTGCATGGTCGACCTGCATGCCATCACAGCGTGGCAGGACCCCAAGGACCTGATGAAATCCACCCGCGAGCTGTGTGCCGGTTTCATCGCGGCAGGCATCGATCCTGAAAAATCAATCCTGATCAACCAGTCTCAGGTGCCTGAGCACGCGCAGCTTGGCTGGATCTTCAACTGTGTCGCCCGCATGGGCTGGATGCAGCGGATGACCCAGTTCAAGGACAAGGCCGGCAAGAATGCACAGAACGCATCGCTTGGCTTGTTTGCCTATCCGGCCCTGATGGCAGCGGATATTTTGATCTACCATGCCACCCATGTGCCGGTCGGCGAGGATCAGAAACAGCACCTGGAACTGACCCGCGACATCGCCACCAAATTCAACCACGACTACGGTGTCGATTTCTTCCCGATAACCGAGCCGGTCATCGAAGGCGCGGCCACCCGCGTGATGAGCTTTCGCGACGGCTCCAAGAAAATGTCAAAATCCGACCCGTCGGATGCCAGCCGCATCAATATGACCGATGATGCCGACACCATTGCCAAGAAGATCCGCAAGGCCAAGACCGACCCCGAGGGGCTGCCGTCCGAAGCCGAAGGGCTGGAAGAGCGTCCCGAAGCGCGCAATCTGGTCAACATCTATGCGGCGCTGAATGACCAGAGCGTTGATCAGGTGCTGGCAGATATGGGCGGCAAGCAGTTCTCCGAATTCAAACCGATGCTGGCAGAGCTGGCGGTATCGAAACTGGCGCCCATCTCGACCGAGATGGCCCGGTTGATGGACAACCAGGATGAAATCGACCGCATCCTGGCCCGCGGTTCGCAGCGCGCGCGTGAAATCACTGCGCCGATCCTGCGCAAGACCTATGATATTGTCGGCATGGTGCCGCCAGTGCAGCTGTAGCCGGACCAAAGCGCGTCAGCGGGCCGCTGAGGCTGGCTGACGCGGTCCGTTACTCCGCGTCCGGTGCAGGATGGCGGCGCGAAATCAGCCCGTATTTGAGCGCAAAGGCACGCAGCGAAAACCGGCTCCCAAAAGATTTCCTCACGGCGCGCCCGGACAGGCGGTCAAACTCGTGATTGTCGATCACCCGCTCTGCGCAGCCGCAGCCCTCACCCAATCCGACTTTCTTGAAGTAGAATTTTTCGAAGCTTTCGGAATTTGCCATCTTGCCCTCCCTTTCGGGACAGAAGGCTAATGCAGCGCCCCGCAAACGCAAAACAAACTCTGCTGCGGATTCGCCTCAAGTTTTCGGGCACGGCGCTGAAAGCTGCTAAAGCCCTCTGACACCGTTCAAAACCAGATCAGCAGCGAGCTGCGCATAATCCTCGCGTGCCTGTGCGCCAGCGCCGGAATTCCACATATAGTACCAGTTCAGCATGCCGAATACCGACATGGTCGCGCCGCGCAGCTTGGCTGAGTCGCCACTGAACACATCCGGAGCCACCGCAACCAAAGCATCACTCACAAACTGCACCATCTCGCGCTGATAGGCGCGCAGCAGCTTCTGCTGTTCCTCCGGCAGCGCGCCCATGGCCCCGATCTGCACCTGGTGTTCGTGATCTGCGCCCTGATAGGCCAGCATGATCTCACCCACGATACGACGCACCCGATCTTCCGGGCCAAGGCCCTCCAGCTCTACGCCGCAGACCCGGTCGCGCAGCTCACAAAGATACGTATCCAGCAGACCGAAAAGCACGGCATCCTTGCTGTCATAGTAGTGGTAGATGTTTGCCTTGGAGATTCCGCATTCGCGCGCCAGCTGCGTCATAGATGCGCGGTCATAGCCTGCTTCCGCAAACACCTTGGCTGCGGATTTCAGGATCTGCTCGCGCTTGAAGTCATGATCTTTTGCGATGGTGCGGGCCAAGGCTCACTCTCCTGTTCAGGTCTTGCCGCGATTATCGACGACGCGCTTGGCCTTGCCCTGGCTGCGCTCGACGGAACCGGGGTCGCCTACAATGATCTCGGTCGAAACGCCAACCATATCCTTGATCCGCTTGGTCAGCATCCGCGCCGCTGCGGTCCGGCTCAGCTCATCCGCGGTGTTTGGACCCGCCTCCACGAACACCCGCATCGCGTCCATGCGGCCGGATTTATACAGCTCAATCTGGTAGTAGGGCGCCAGCCCGCCGGTCGCCAGCAGCTGTTCCTCCACCTGGCTGGGAAAGACATTGACGCCGCGCAGGATGATCATGTCGTCACTGCGGCCGGTGATCTTCTCCATCCGCCGCATAGACCGCGCAGTGCCCGGCAAGAGGCGGGTCAGGTCACGGGTGCGGTACCGCACCATCGGCAGGCCTTCCTTGGTGAGCGTGGTGAACACCAGCTCTCCCAGTTCCCCATCCGGCAGCACCTCGCCGGTCTGCGGGTCGATGATCTCCGGCAGGAAATGATCCTCCCAGATTACCGGGCCGTCTTTGGTCTCGACACATTCGTTGGCCACGCCCGGCCCCATGATTTCGCTGAGGCCATAGATATCGACCGCATGCATGTCAAAGGCCTCCTCGACCTCCTTGCGCATCGCGTCGGTCCAGGGTTCGGCGCCAAAGATACCGACTTTCAGGGAACTTGAGCGCGGGTCTATGCCGACCTTGTGGAACTGCTCCAGGATGTTGAGCATGTAGGAGGGCGTCACCATGATGCCGTCGGGTTTGAAATCGGTGATCAGGCCAACCTGTTTTTCGGTCTGTCCGCCCGACATCGGCACAACGGTGGCGCCCAGCCGTTCGATCCCGTAATGCGCACCCAGCCCGCCGGTGAACAGCCCGTAACCATAGGCGTTATGCACCATATCACCCTTGCGCAGGCCCGAGGCGCGCAAGGATCGCGCCACCAGATCCGCCCAGTTGCTGATATCATTCGCCGTATAGCCCACCACGGTCGGCTTGCCGGTGGTGCCAGAGGACGCATGCAGGCGGATGATGTCACTGCGCGGCACCGCAAACAGGCCAAAGGGATAGTTGCCCCGCAGGTCGTCCTTGTTGGTAAAGGGGAACTTGGCCAGGTCCTTTAGCTCCTGCAGGTCTTCGGGATGCACGCCCGCCGCGTCGAACCGCTGCTTGTACATCGGCACGTTGTCATAGGCCTGGCGCAGCGACCACTGCAGCCGCGTGAGCTGCAGTGCGCGGATTTCATCGATCGAGGCGATCTCGATCGGGTCCAGTTCCCCTTTTTGGGGGCTCAGATCTTCCATAGCGTCCTCCACACCTTATTCGTCAAACAACCGGCCTTTGACCGTCCGGGAAAGGCCCCGGAACTCGGCGATCTGCTGGCCGTCCTGATTGGTCACTGTCACGTCATAGATACCGCTGCGTCCGGTCAGGGAAATCTCGCGCGCCGTAGCAATCAGCCTGTCGCCCAGCCGCCCGGGCGCCGTGAAACTGATCACGTTGTGCTGCGCCACGGCCGCCTGATTGCGGCTGTTGCAAGCAAAGGCAAAGGCACTGTCGGCCAGCATGAAAGTCACGCCGCCGTGGCAGATGCCATGCCCGTTGCAATGGTGCTGCGCAACAGTCAGTTCCAGCGTCGCCTTGCCCTCGTCTACCTGGGTGATCTCCATCCCTGCCCATTTGGACGCATGGTCTTTGGCCCACATGGCGGCGGCGGATTTCTTGGCGCGTTCCGTCGGGATCATGGTCATTTGCCTTTGAACTCCGGCGCGCGTTTTTCCAGGAAGCTGGCGACGCCTTCCGCGTAGTCCGCGCTTTCGCCACAGGTCTTCATGGCGTCCGCCTCGATCTCCAGCTGATCCGACAGCGTGGTGACCGCAGCCGCCTGAATGCACTGCTTGGTCAGCCCCAGACCCAGCGTCGGCCCGTTTGCAAACCTCTCCGTCATTGCGCGGGCTTCTGCCATCAGTTCGCCATCCGGCAGCACCTTCCAGATCAGGCCCCAGTCCTCAGCCTTCTTTGCAGGCAGCGGTTCAGCCGTCAGCGCCAGCCCCTTGGCCCGCGCTTCGCCCAAGAGCCGCGGCAGATGCCAGCTGCCACCAGTGTCCGGGATCAGGCCAACCTTGGAGAACGACTGGATGAACTTGGCGCTTTCAGCAGCCAGTACCATGTCGCAGGCCAGTGCCAGATTGGCGCCTGCGCCCGCAGCGACGCCGTTCACCGCGCAGACCACCGGAAAGTTCATCTCGCGGATCAGCCGCACCAGCGGCGCATAGAATTTGCGCACGGTCTGGCTCAGATCCGGCGGGCCGTCCAGCTTGCGCGGGTCGCGGTCGCCCAGATCCTGACCGGCGCAAAAGCCCCGTCCGGCGCCCGTCAGCAGCACCGCACGGGCGCCGCCATCGCGGGCACCTTCCAGCGCCCGACGCAAGGCATTGTGCATTTCTTCGTTGAAACTGTTCAGCCGGTCCGGGCGGTTCAGGGTGATCTCCACCCAGAGACCGTGGTCCTGCGTCAAAATCGTATCGCTCATCATCTCCCTCACGCTCGCCAACGGTGCCTTTGACAAATCCCTTGCATAAACCGACCGGACGGTCAATATATCTCCACATCAGATTCCAGCCAGCCGGTCCCCGCCGGCCTGACGAAAAGGACAGCATGATGAGCTTTCTTGAAGTTCCCAGCTTTGCCGCCGGCCAGTGGGTCGCGCCGGGTGCTGGCGCGCGCAGTATCGCCAGCGCTATCACCGGCGAAGTGATCGCCAGCGCCGGCAACGAGGCGCTGGACGTGCAAGCCATGCTCGATTACGCTCGCACCGTGGGCGGCGCCAACCTGCGTCGGCTGACCTTCCACGACCGTGCCCGGATGCTGAAGGCGCTGGCTGGCCATCTGAACCGGCACAAGCAGGCGCTTTACGATCTGTCCTTCAACACCGGCGCCACTCAGTCTGACCACATGATCGACATCGACGGCGGTATTGGCACCATGTTTGTCTTTGCCTCCAAGGGCCGCCGCGAAATGCCGGACGGCCATGTCTATCTGGATGGCGATGTCGAGCAGCTTTCCCGCAACAGCACTTTTCTGGGCCAACACATCTGCACCCCGCTGCGCGGCGTCGCGGTGCATATCAACGCCTTCAACTTCCCGGTCTGGGGCATGCTGGAAAAGCTCGCCCCCACCCTGCTGGCCGGTGTTCCCGCCATCGTGAAACCTGCCACCAGCAGCTGCTATGTGACCGAACTGGCGGTGAGGCTGATGCTGGAGTCGGGCATCCTGCCCGAAGGCGCGCTACAGCTGGTCTCCGGCGGCCTCGGCGACATGCTGGACCATCTGACCATGCAGGACGTGGTCAGCTTTACCGGCTCTGCCAATACCGCGCTGAAACTGCGCGCCACCCCGGTGATCCTGGAAAACTCGGTCCGGTTCGTCGCCGAACAGGACAGCCTCAACGCGTCCATCCTGGGCCCCGATGCGCAGCCCGGGACGCCGGAATTTGACCTGTTCATCAAGGAAGTCAGCCGCGAGATGACCACCAAGGCGGGCCAGAAATGCACCGCCATCCGCCGCATCATTGCGCCGCTAGCGCAGGTGGATGCAGTGATCGAGGCGCTCTCTGCCCGCCTGTCGCAAACCCGGATCGGCGATCCGCGCCTGGAAACCACCCGCATGGGTGCGCTGG
This sequence comes from Leisingera sp. S232, assembly GCF_049800895.1. NCBI lineage: Bacteria > Pseudomonadati > Pseudomonadota > Alphaproteobacteria > Rhodobacterales > Roseobacteraceae > Leisingera > Leisingera sp. S232. The sequence goes on from NZ_JBNAFX010000020.1 coordinate 78,696, forward strand.
TCTCCACCAGCCAGCAGCGCGACGTGCTGGAGAAAGCCGCGATCATCAGCCAGGAGGCTGAACGCGTCTTTGGCGACCCAGAGAACTTCTCCGTTGATGGCGCCGACGCGGACAAAGGCGCCTTTGTGCCGCCGATGCTGTTCCACTGCGCCGCCCCGGACAACGCCAGCCGCGTGCACGACACCGAAGCCTTTGGCCCCGTCTCCACCATCATGGGCTATCTCGACCTGGATCACGCCATTGATCTGGCAAACCGCGGACAAGGCTCGCTGGTGGCCTCGGTCATCACCCGTGACGCCAGCATAGCCCGCGAGATTGCCATCGGTGCGGGCGCCTATCACGGTCGCCTCTACTTCAACAATCGCGATTCGATGAAGGAATCTACCGGTCATGGCGCCCCCCTGCCCCATATGGTGCACGGTGGCCCCGGCCGTGCCGGCGGCGGCGAGGAGATGGGCGGCGTGCGCGGCGTCAAACACTACATGCAGCGCACCGCCATTCAGGGCTCACCCGACATCCTGTCGGCGATTGGCGAGAAATGGGTGCCCGGCAGCACCGAAATCACAGGTCCGGCCCACCCCTTCACCCGGAAATTCGGCGCACTGGCGATTGGCGAGACTCTGCACACCGCACCACGCACCGTGACGCTGGAGGATATCGAGACCTTTGCCCATTTCACTGGCGACACCTTCTATGCCCATATGGACGACGCTGCCGCCAGGCGGAACCCATTCTTCCCAGGCCGCGTTGCCCATGGTTACCTCCTCCTGTCCTTTGCTGCCGGCCTGTTCGTGCAGCCAGACGAGGGCCCGGTACTGGCCAACACCGGTCTCGACAATCTGCGCTTTCTGAAACCGATTGAGGCCGGCGAAAGCATCAAGGTCCGCCTGACCGTCAAAAACAAGACCCCCCGCAACGAGGAATACGGCGAAGTGCGCTGGCACGTCACCCTGACCAACCAGAAGGATGAGGTTGCGGCAGAGTATGAACTGCTGACCATGAACGCCTTCTGAACCGGCGCAAATGCGGCAGGCTGCCCCCGCATTTGACGCGCCCGGACTGGCCTAACCGGTTCGGGCGAACTATGTTTATCCTCATGAACGAACAGCATAACCCCTGGTTTAACGCCGCCGTCCAGCAGCTGCACGACCCGCAAAACCAGCGGGTCTGGTCGTTGATCGTGTCGCTGTTTGGTGACCTTGCGCAAGCCCAGGGCGCCCAGATCAGCGGCAGCGCCCTGACCCGCATCATCACTCCGATGGGGATCAAGCCCGAGGCCATCCGCGTGGCCCTGCACCGGCTGCGCAAGGATGGCTGGATCGAAAGCGAACGCGCGGGCCGCGCTTCGGTGCACTTTCTGACCCAATACGGCCGCAGCCAATCCGCCGCGGTCACCCCGCGCATCTACGGGCGGACCGGCGCGGCACCTGACGACTGGCGTCTGCTGATCGCCGAGGACGGGTCCGGCCAGGCAACCCTGGACGACGTGCTGCTGCTGCCCGGCTATATCGCCGTCAATCGCACAACCGCGCTTGGCCATGGCCCGACACCGCAAAGCCTGGATGATCTGCTGGTGGCTGAAGTCAGCTCAATGTCGGTACCAAACTGGCTGAAAACCCGTTTGTTCCCGGACCATCTGCGCGCGGCTTGCACAGCTCTGCACCACGATCTGGCGCAAATCTCTGTACCGCCGGCCGGGCTGTCACCGATACAGGCCGGCACTTTGCGCACCCTGATTGTGCACCGCTGGCGCCGCGTGGTTCTGCGCCACCCGGACCTGCCCTCCGGTTTCCACCCCGCGGACTGGACCGGCGAGTCCTGCCGCGCCCTGGTGTTCACCCTGCTGGACCAGCTGCCGCGCCCGGATCTCGCCGCCCTCGACAGCCTCTCCGAATAAGCACCGCCGCCATCTGCCCATCCGTGCTGCTACGGCTGCCCTGATTAATCGCACCCGGCCCTAGCTGCAATCAACCCGCTGAAAAATATATTAAAATCCCATCACTGCTAAAAATCTCGGAAGAATCGGGAATTCTTCCGTTTTTCTGCTTGACCCGGCTGGCGGCATTCCGTAAATCGCCCCCACACAGAGCGGCGGAGTAGCTCAGTTGGTTAGAGCAGCGGAATCATAATCCGCGTGTCGGGGGTTCAAGTCCCTCCTCCGCTACCACCCTCCCCCTAAAGCGTTGTTATTGCTGGAAAGCCTTACTTTCAAAGGGCTTTTCATTGAGCAGTGGTACACAACGGTGGTACACATTGGGCATGACAGACATGCCTAAGCAGCAGTATCTCAGCAAAGAGGCGTTGTTGCGCAACTCGTTTTGAGGACGAGCTTCCCCTTTCCGCGGCGGATTCATCCATCACACACGATCTCGGCGGTGCCGAGGGCCGAGAATCGGTTCATGAGAGCGATGCGGATGTGGATTTCGGCGGTTTGTCTGTCTGGGTCCCTCGCCATGATGCGTTCGCCGAATGCCTTGAGGCATAGCATTTTGGCCTCCACGCGACTTCGGATGTGATAACCACTCCATCGTTTCCACAGCGCCCTGCCGAAGCGTTGCGAAGCGCGCAGTATCTCG
>NZ_JBNAFX010000021.1:0-77151 GCF_049800895.1 Leisingera sp. S232
GATCCCCGAAGACGAGCAGATCGGCACCGTGACCGCTGATGGCGCTTATGACACTCGCAGGTGCCACGCCGCCATCATTGCCCGGGACGCAGAAGCAATCATTCCGGTACGGCGCAACGGGCGATTGTGGAAAGAGGACGGCCCCGCCGCCAAGGCGCGCAACGAGATACTGCGCGCTTCGCAACGCTTCGGCAGGGCGCTGTGGAAACGATGGAGTGGTTATCACATCCGAAGTCGCGTGGAGGCCAAAATGCTATGCCTCAAGGCATTCGGCGAACGCATCATGGCGAGGGACCCAGACAGACAAACCGCCGAAATCCACATCCGCATCGCTCTCATGAACCGATTCTCGGCCCTCGGCACCGCCGAGATCGTGTGTGATGGATGAATCCGCCGCGGAAAGGGGAAGCTCGTCCTCAAAACGAGTTGCGCAACAACGCCGACCTGTAGGTCGGGGCTGTAGGTCTGCTCATGCATCCCAGCTACCACGCTGGATTCATGAGATGAATCCCACATGGGATTTGTGCAACAGAGCCGGCAGACACACAAGAAAATCTTATCTCCCAGCTGTCAAAACAAATCCCTTACCGGTCAAAAATCGACACTCTTGAGGAAAGTGCGTCCAATCGGGATCTCTTCTCCATCAACGATCAGTTTTCTTCCAACCTTCTTGGATATCCATTGCTTATTGACAATGAAGCTTCGATGGACGCGCGCAAACTTCTCTGCAGGAAGCAGGTTCTGCCAATCCCCAAGAGGACCGGGCACGTGAATCTTCCCGCCCGTCGTTCGGATAATGACATAGTCACCGTCTGCACCAAGCCAAACAATTTTCCCCACGCTGGTTCTCTGAAAGCTGCCACCGCCGAGGGGGATCTTAATCAACTCCTCCTCTTTCTTTTCTTTCAAAAACACCTGCGCGCGGGAAACCGCGACCCCAAACCTGTCAAAAGTTATTGGCTTGACCAGATAATCCGCCACCCCCAAATCAAATCCTTGCACTGCACGACCAGGATACGCAGTCGTCACGATCGTTACGGGTGGCGGTGTCAGAGAGGCAAGGAATTCAAACCCATCTGCCTGCGGCAGGGACAAATCCAAAAACATCAGGTCTACTGTTTCCGCCTCGAGCATTTCTCGCCCAATCGATGGCAGAGCAGTGGCCCCAACAACGTTCAGGTCAGGATGCCGCTCCGCAAAGGTTTCAAGCAAGCGCCGTGCCGGGGCCTGATCTTCCAGAATTATACAACTAATTGTCATTGCGGCTCACCATCCACGGCTAATCTAAGACAATAGACACTCTCAGTTTGTTCAATTTCCAGTTTGTACCGGTTTCTGTAGGCAAGTTCCAAGCGAGAGCGAATGTTGTCCATTCCAACCCCGCCAGCCACAGTTTCGCCCAGTGCCGTTTGATAGGGGTTCCTACTTTCAAAGAGTATTGAACCGCCGTCCGCCTGCAATCTAAAGGAAAGCTTGAGCGTTTGCCTATCGTCCAGGTTTGCACCATGCTTGAACGCATTTTCAACGATTGGCAGCAGTATAAGAGGTGCAATTCTATACTCCTGCATGTTTCCTGAGGTTTCGAAATCCACTTCAACTCTGTCCTCAAGCCCCAGTTCCTGGAACGAGATATACATCCTTAGAATTTCCATCTCTCTTTCCAGAGAAATAGATTCTGCATCCGCTTCATACAAAGAGTATCGAAGTATGTTGGACAAGTCTAAAATAGATTTCGCGGCTAATGGGCTTTGCGCAATCGCGATTGCATAAATATTATTCAATCCATTCAGCAGGATATGAGGGTTTATTTGCTGACGCAGCGCGGTGAGCTGTGCTGTTTTTTCCAGTCGCTTCAGTTTTTCCACCCGGCTTTGCTCGACGGCATTGTCCGAAAATGCAAGGATGGAAAAAATGGATAGGACAATAAACCAAATCTTGAGAGAGGTCCAGAAAGGCCCTTCAATATTCAGAGTATATTTCGACACCCCATCTTCAAGAAAAAACGCCTCGAGAACCTCAGAGGCAATTGCAAAGAAGAACAGTGAAAAAAATGTGGCCCAGATAAAGTGCCACAGCTTCCCCTTTTTCAGATAGCGGGGACGAATGAAAAAAACTAAAAACGCGGCCAGAATGGCGCGCAACAGATTGTTAAATGTCATAAACAATTGAGAGTCTGTATCAGCATTGCTCGGAAGAACAGCAAGCGTCCCCAAGACAGCCGCCAAAGCAAAGAAGCTTGCAAGGTTCGTTGGCAATCCAAGAGAGACTTTTTCCACCAATCCCCTGCCCCGCGCGCCTTTACCGTCCAACCATACCGCCAAAATGCTAGCCTACGATGGTATCAAGTACTGGCGCTGTAGAAAACCGACTAACGGCGGAATTCTTTCGACGAACGATCGCGTTTGGCCAACTTGTCCAACGATGCATCCTTTCACCGAATGTGTCTGGCGCGGGCTCCCGGGATGGAGAAATAGAGGACAGAGCGACATCGCCTCCGTGTCTCCTTCTTACTATCAGCCGGAAACAAACAATGCGCATATCAAAGAAATCTGGAAACCTGAGAGCTGCTCGCAGGAAAAGCCTGGGCTGCGGAAGGCTTTGGACTGCGGCGCTCCTCATTTTCTTGAGTGCCAACATCCCCAATTCGGCAGCGGCACAATCAGGCCGCATGAACCGGCACGTTCCAGTTGCGACGCAAAACGTGACCACGTCGCCAAACATCACCACCTATAAAGCGGTTGCCGTGACCCGCGCCATCCAGTCTGCCGTCCTGAGACCGGATTCAGAAGGGCGGGTCGAGACAGTTTTCATGACATCCGGCCAGACTGTCGTGCAAGGGCAGCAGCTGCTAAAACTCGACTCCGCGAGCGAAGAGCTGAAACTTGCGGCCGCCAAAGAAAATGTCGAAGTCGCCGAACGGGTTTTTGAACGGATCGGTGAGCTGAAGTCACGGGGCGTTGCACCGGATGCTCAATATGATGACGCAATTCTTCAGCTGAGTGAGGCGCGCTTTGCGCTGAAAGAGGCTGAGCTGGCGCTGGAGCGCCGTTATGTGGTGGCGCCATTTTCGGGCACACTTGGGCTTGTGAACCTGAGTGCAGGAGCACATGTCACAACCGATACGGATGTAGTGCAGCTAGAGGATCTTTCCTCTTTGTTGTTGGACTTTTCCCTGCCCGAGCATACCGATGGGTCGCTGCAGCCCGGAAGCAGCGTGTCCATGTCCCAAATGACCAGCCATGCAAGCCACACTGCAAAGGTTATTGCGATCGCCTCCGGTATTGATCCGCAAGCCCGCACCTATTGGGTCCGCGCCGCCATTGAAGATCCGAAGCCGTGGATGAAACCCGGCATGAGCTTTATGGTCACACTCACCGTTAAGGGCGAAGAGTACCCCGTCATTCCTGAGGTTGCGATACTCTGGGGCAGCCGAGAGGCCTATGTCTTGAAAATTGTCGAGGGTAAAGCGCGCCGGACTGCCGTAACAGTCATCCGGCGGCGCAACGGGAATGTCTGGGTGGATGGCGATCTGACCGATGGCGACATCGTTGTCTCGGACGGTGTGCACAAGCTAAGGGACGGCCACCCGGTTTCGGTGCCGCAAAACCAGTCTGGTCAGCCCGCGTCGGTCGGCGAGGCAACACAATGACCCAGCATTCCGATCAAGGTCAGCACTCTGATCAGGGCCTGTCAGCACTGTCCATTCGCCGACCATTGCTTGCAATGGTCATGAATCTACTGATCGTTTTGGCTGGTTTTGCAGCCTTCATGGGGCTGGACGTCCGCGAACTCCCAAATGTCGACCGGCCTTTTGTGATGGTGCGGGCCAACTATCCCGGCGCCTCGCCCAGCACGGTTGATTCCGAGTTAACCAGCCCGCTGGAAGACGCGGTTGCCCGAGTTTCCGGTGTCCGCCGGATCGGCGGATCCAGTGAAGAGGGCAATACCCGCGTCTGGCTGGAGTTCGAGCCCGGCACGAACCTGGATGTGGCAGCTACGGATGTTCGCGAGGCGGTCAGTCAGGTTGAAGCCAATCTGCCTTCGCGGGTGGAGAAGCTGACGATCACCAAAACAAATGCTGACGCGGAACCGATCGTTCAGATTGCGGTTGTCGCCGACCAATTTGAGGTCATGGATCTCAGCGACCGCATCGAAAACGATATCATGCCGCGCTTCTACTCGATACCCGGCATCGCAAGTGTCGAACTATTCGGAGTTCGCAACCGGCAGCTTCGGATCGAGCTTGACCCGTTGCAGCTGAACCGGTTCCAAGTTTCGGCCTCTGACGTTCTGGATGCATTACGCAACGCGCCTTATGATATTCCTGTGGGCAGCTATCTCTCCAAGGATCAGGAACTGCTTGTTCGCGCAGATGCGTCTGCCATCACCGAAGATCAGGTTGAACAGATCCAGATCAACGAGGCCTTGCGTATCGGCGATGTGGCGCAAGCGTATTTTTCACCGGAAACCGCCGAAAATTTCGTGAGGCTGAATGGGGAACCCGCAATCGGACTGGGCATTCTGCGTCAAGCCAATTCCAACACGGTGGAGATTTCTGATGGCGTTCACGATTTGGTCGCGACGCTCAATGATCGCTACACCGACCTGACATTCACGATCACTTCCGATCAGGCCGTTTTCATTAAAAGTGCCACATCTGAAGTTGTGACCACTCTGCTGCTGACGATTTTTATCGTTGTCCTCTCCATCCTGCTCTTCTTTGGCAAGCTGAGGCCAACTCTCATCCCCAGCCTGGCCATTCCAGCAGCCTTGATCGGCAGTCTCGCCAGCTTTTGGCTTTTTGGGTTTTCGATCAATTTGATCACCCTGCTCGCCCTTGTCTTGGCCACCGGCCTGACCGTCGACGATGCGATTGTTGTGCTGGAAAACTGCCAGCGCCGCCAGGCCCAAGGTGAAAGCAGCCGTCAGTCAGCACTCATTGGCACACGCCAGGTATTCTTCGCGGTGCTGGCCACAACAGCTGTTTTGGTCGCAGTCTTTGTTCCTATTTCCTTTCTGCCTTCCTCCACGGGCCGTCTGTTTCGGGAATTCGGCTTGGTGCTCGCGGTTTCGGTCTGCATTTCATCCTTTGTGGCTTTGACCTTGGTCCCCGCAATGGCTGCGCGCATGAACCTGGCTGTCCAGAACCCGAAACAAGGGCCGGTGCATCGTGCCGGTGCCGCCGCACAGCGGGCTTATATGGTTTTGGTGCGGAAAACGCTGGCACATCCCATGCTGATGATCGGCGGCTGCCTGATCTTTCTGGGCGCTATCGGGTATATTTCTCCGCAAATCCAAAGTGAGCTGGCACCAGCCGAGGATCGCTCGCAGTTGGAAATCATGGCAAGCGGCCCTGATGGGGTCGGCATTGAATACATGCAAAAGCATGCTGACAGCATTGAAGATATCCTGCTGGATCCTAAGCACAATGATGTCATTGCTTCAGTTTACACCATTGTCGGCCGCCGCGACAAAAACCGCGTGTCCTCGGCCGTGACCTTGGTTCCCTGGCAAGAAAGAAGCCAATCCCAGCAGGACATTCTGGCAGACCTAAATCCTTCTCTGAGCAGCGTAGAAAGCCTCAGAGCGCGCGGGTTCAGCCGCGGCAGTCTCGAACTTGGCTGGGGCAGCAAAGCTGCATTTCAGGCGTATCTGACTGGTCCACGCTATGACCTCATACACCAAGCCTCACTGGAGCTTGCCCAGGCAATGGAGGCAGGCCCCTTCGAAGATGTGGAGATATCATACAATCCGACACAGCCGCAGATTTCCTTTGAAATCGACAGAGCCAGCGCCGCTGAATTGGGCGTGTCTCTTGATGATCTGGGCATACTCTTGCGCGTTCTGGTTGGTGGTGAAGAACTGGTTGATCTGAATATTGATGATCAGGCGGTGCCAATTGTCGTGACAGGTCCAAATGGGTTTTTGCAGGATCCAATAGATCTGCAGGGCATCTACATCTCTTCGGAGACAGGCATGCAGGTTCCCTTATCCAGCGTCACGCGGATTTCACAGCAGGGGGTCGCGTCAGAACTGGATCGGGCAGGACAGCGGCGTTCGATCGAAATCGAGGCTGAAATCGGGGATCTGCCGCTCAGCGATGCCATCGTGGCCTTCGAAGAGCTTGCGGAGCAGGTTCTACCGCAGGACATCGACCATATACTCACCGGCGAAGCACAGGGGTTTATTGAAACGAACCGTGATATTCTTCTGTCTTATGCTTTCGTCTGCGTCATTGTCTTCCTAGTTCTCGTAGCCCAATTCGAAAGCTTGAAGAGCCCGCTTGTGGTGTTCCTGACTGTACCCTTTGGGTTGGCGGCCACTTTGGGTGCGATGATTGTTCAGGGGCAGACGCTGAACATCTACTCCCAAATCGGGCTCATCCTGCTGATTGGACTTATGACCAAAAACGCCATTCTGCTGGTTGAGTTTGCCGATCAGGAACAACGGATGGGCAAAGAGCTGCGACTGTCAGTCGAAAATGCAGCAGCTGCACGGCTCAGACCCATTGTCATGACTTTGCTCTCCACGATGCTCGGAACATTGCCGCTGATCCTGTCAACAGGCGCAGGCGCCGAAGCGCGCGCTGCGATTGGGTGGACCGTGTTTGTTGGTCTGGGCCTGTCTAGCTTTTTCACGCTATTCCTTGCGCCATCCCTGTATGTGCTTCTAAAGCCTAAACGCACCTAATTCGCCAACACGGCTTCAGCAATCCGCGCCGAGGGCACTCAGCTCCCGGCGGGACAAGCCCACTGGCCTTCAAAGCAGGGGCTGCAGAAAAGAGCGGTCGGAGCGGTCGCAACACTGGGAGCCCGCTTTGCGTCACTGCAACAGGCGGATGTGCGAAACCGGAAATTGCATGACCGGCTTACAGTAATCAGTGCAGGCAGATCCCTAAAACTCACAAGGCAAAAATCGCCGAGTTCCGCAAACTACTGATCCAGGCCCTAGAACCCTTATGCCCTGACAAGTCTCCGTTCCATCAGATGATACCCTGTTGGAGCAATCTGTTTACGGAATTCAGGATCATGGCTGACCAGAAGAACCGCCTGATCAAGCTCGGTCAGGCTTTCAACCAGACGTGCATAGTTTTCCGGATCCAGCGCGTTTGTCGGCTCATCCAGAATGAGCACTTCCGGTTCCATTGCCAGAACCGTGGCCAGCGTCACCAGCCGTTTCTCGCCGCCCGACAGCTTGTGGGTAACCCGGTCGCGCAGGTGCATCAGCCCCAGACGTGACAAGACCGCGTCAACCATCGCCAGGGCTTCTTGCTTGGATTTGCCCAGGTTCAACGGGCCAAAGGCGACATCTTCGGCCACAGTCGGGCAGAACAGCTGGTCATCGGCATCCTGAAAAACGAACCCGACACGGCGGCGTACCTCATGAAAGTCCGGTTCGCTGATGCAAGGTTTTCCGAAGGCCGTGACAGTACCGCTATCGGGCGCAATCAATCCCATGATGATTTTAAGGAGCGTCGATTTCCCTGCTCCATTTGGCCCCACAATCGACAGCCGTTCCCCCGCATGAAGCTGCATCGAGGCGCCCTCCAGCACCGGGTCGAGGCCGGGATAGGCAAAATGAATATCCTTCAGATCAAGAAGCGGCATAGACAACCTCAGCCCAGATCAGGGCGGCAAGGGCGGCGGCAAGGGCCACGGCAAACAACAAGTCGGCCCTGTTTAGGCGGAAGTCTTCCAGCAGGATGATCCGACCAGAGAAGCCCCGGCATTTCATCGCCGCCAGAATGCGTTCTGACCGTTCGATGGCACGCACCAGCATCATCCCCACCAGATAGCCGTAGCTGCGGTAGGTGTGCCAGTTGGTGCCGGGACGAAAGCCGCGCAGCTTCATTGAGGTACGCAGGCGCTGGTATTCCTCGCGCAGGACGTCGATGTAACGGATGGTGAACATCATCAGATGCACCAGCCGCTCCGGTGTCTTGAGCGCAAAAAGCGCATGCCCCATCGTCACGGGCTCCATGGACCCGACCAGCGTCATGACCGCCAGGATGACGGCATTTGCGGTCAGGGCAATCTCGGCTGCGCGCCGCAGGCCTTCCCAGCTGGCCTCCAGCCCCCACACAGAAAAGACAGGGGTGCCCGGGATGGTGAACGGCAGCAGCACCAGCATGAAGATGATGAAACTGTCCATCATCGCCATCCGTTTCAGCGTCTTCCGCGGCGGCAGACCAGAGAACGCCAGAAGCCAAATCGACAGGCCAAGCGCAGCTGACAGCACCCAAAGGTTGCTGAGCGAGACCACCACAACGGCATAGACGGCTGTCATCACGATGCGCATCCGCGGATCAAGCACTGTGACCTTTGCGCCCAATGCGCCAAAGCCGCTCAGCGGCTTTTCATCGCCCGTCAGAACATAAGTCATGTACCACTGCCGATCTTGCGCCGCGCCGCGATGTAAAAGCCCAGGCCGAACAGGCCAAGGATGTAACCAATACCCCCAAGGACGGATTGAAAGTTCGATTTGTTCTTGAACGCGGTCAATTCCTGTCGCAGGGGGCGCAACTCGGTGCGCAGCATGGCTGCAAGTTCCGTGCGCGCCTGATCGGACAGGCCTGCAGCTATGGCAGCTGACGGCACTGCAGCAACGCCGGCCGTTGTGGGGGGCGCTGTGCCGGGGCTTTGTCCCAGAATTTCTGCAACCTCGGCGGCGTCCATGACGGCCTCTGCAACATGACCGGCACCAAGATCGCCGCGAAAGATATGCGTCACAGGTTCAGAGGGGGTGAACAGGAAGAAACCGTCGGCATCAGTCGTTGTGTCGCCCAGTTTTCCGCCAGCTTCGTCAAAAACCTCGATCAGCAAGTCCGGAGCCATTTCGCCATTGGAAAAGCCGACTTCGCCCTCGATGTCTGATCCAGAAGGAAACACAGAAGAAATCACATTGTGCGCCAGTGCAGGCAAAGGCGCCAGCAGTGCAACGACCAGAACGCAGAAGCGGATCATGCCAGGCTTCCTTTCTTTGTGTCAGCAAACAGTTCGGGCTTCACCCGCCGGGCAAGGAAAATGGCGGCGCCGGACAAAAGCGCCTCGATCAACATCACTGGGATATGGGAAAAGAACACAAGCTTGGCGGCAAGAATGAATTCGTCACCAGACAGCATCAGCGATACTGCAACAGCAAGAGTCGTGAGGGCAATTGCCACACCGCCGCCAATGCCTCCCCAGATCGCCCCCTGCAGCGGCGAGCCACGGGCCACCAGTGGCCGGAACATCAGGCCGACCAGAACTGCAGGCAAGGCAATGTTCACGGCGTTTACGCCCAGCACTGTCAGCCCGCCAAAGCCGAAGAAAACCGCCTGCAGCAACAGGCCGACAAACAGGGCCGGGAACGCGGCCCAGCCCAGCACCAGCCCAGCCAGCCCGTTCAGGATCAGATGAACCGAACTGGGGCCGATCGGCACATGGATCAGCGAAGCGACAAAGAAACTGGCCGAAAGCACCCCTGCCGCCGGAATACGTTCCAGCGGCAGTTTACGCAGACCCATAGCAACACCGCCGACGGCGGCAATCGCGCCGCCGATGACAACCGGGTTCGACAGTGCGCCGTCTACGATATGCATCGGTCTACTTTCACTTCAGCTCTTCAGCGTGGATCCACAGCACTGCATCCTGGCTAAGCTCCTTGCCTTCGTGTTCCGTCGCCGGACCGGAGCCCAGAGCGGCAAAGCCCCAGTAACCCGCTCTCGGAATCCCAAAAGAGAACACGCCGTTTTGATCGGCAATGGCCACAATCGCTCCGCCCGGCATCTCACCAACGGTGGGGCTGGTGGTGGCAAACTTGTCGAGATCAGGCTCAGCCGCCATAAATTCGATTTCAATCTCGGCACCCGGAACCGGTTTGCCGTCAGCCAGAACCTGACCAGAGAACGTGGACCCCACAATGACGTTGTAAGGCTTGTTCAGCGGCAGGATTTCGGTGTCCAGGCCAACCGGCTGATCCCAATCAGACGGCAGCGTGTTGCGGTTCAGCACGACCTTGGCAATCTGCTGGATGTAGATGTCTTCGCTTTCCTCGTAATAAGGCGCGGGCACAGTCACCACAACATAGTCGCCGGAGCGTTTCACCGGCACCGAGGCCTTATAGGCCGAGGCTTCGTTCTCAACTCCTTTGAAGGTGGCTGGCTCCAGACGATCCGACAGGTCAATCTTCTCGCCCTTGTGGATCATGAAGAATTCTTCCGGCTTGCCCATATCCATCGCATGGCCATTGGCCATCGGGTGCCAGAACACCAGCCCCATCGGCACATCGCCAGGTTTTTCGATCAGCGCTTGCTCAGTGTAGTTCAGCTGGAAATGCGCCGACGCAGCAGTCGGCAGGGAAACGGCCAGAGCTGCGGCCAGGTAGTTCAGTTTCATTTCGTCCTCATTCAACGACGCAGGCGCACCTGCAATCAGGAATGAACAACGGGGAGTAGTGGCACGGGATCGCCTGAACGACAGTCGCGCCAGACGCGCACCCCGGCGTCCGGTGGAAAAGACCCGATTCTCCGCAGACGGAGTCTCGGCCCTCGTGTCCGGCAGGTCTCCTGACTCGCGGGTCTCGGTTCCGCTGGCCTTCCCGGGACATGTCCCAGTGGCGTTTTCAGCGTCACTCACCGCTCACAGTTGCGGGGGCAGTCACGGATTTGGTCCCTTTTGGGTACGCCGCACCGTGTTCCCTATTTCTTCCGCTGCGCATTGAAACACTCGCGGAACCGGTCACTCTGGCTGAATGTCAAACCGCCTATTCTGTGTCAAGAGAATCCTATTCTATTCACCTGACCGCTGCCTTCCATAGTTTTGCCTGTCTGGCTGTTCCGCCCGATGTTTCGCCGCCTGTGCCGCAACAACTGCTGTCAGAGGAACAACATCAAGTCGCGGTGCATCCCCCAGTTCACTTTGCCGGTTCTGTTGCTGGCGGCGCCAAACTTCACCGTGGTCGATTAATGGGATGATGGGCTGTGCAGACAGCTATCTGCACATGGGTCATCCGTCGCTTGACCGGCTGAAGTAGGTAAACTGGCACAGGTTATGGGACTATGCCTTGGGCTGGCTGGACCGCCTGCTGTCGGTACCCCGTTTTTCCTGCCTGAAAATGCGGCTGCCAGATGAACTGACACCACCCAACGGACACACCACTATTTCAGCTGGCTGTCCTTGGAGCCGCGCCGGTTGATGCCTGCGCGCGCCTGGCGGACTCCATCGCGTTCTTGCTGACAGTCAAGGCACAGCTTAACGCCGGGAATTGCAATGCGGCGCTTTTCCGGGATTGGCTCCTCGCATTCGGCACAATGGGTCAGGCTTTCGCCCATGGGGCGTTTCTGCGCCTTCAGCCGCGCCAGTTCATCATTGATCGAAGCTTCGATCTGCTCGGTCACTGCGCCGTCCTGCGCCCAGCCGCCTGCCATGGTCCTTCCTCCTGTGCCAGAGGCGAGATTTTAGGGACGTCGAGGCCAGCTGACCAGTGGCAACCGACGGCAATTTCCGAGTAATTCTGTCAACTATTTGATTTTGTTGAACTTTTCGTTGACCACCCTGCCACTGGCCGCTACATAGAATACAGAATTTGCACGCAAGCCAGAATCACCGGCCGCAAGCAGCCAGCGCTCCAGCCCCCCCACAGGGCAGCCAGACAGCTCGCTACGCCAGCAACCAAAGTGATTTCAGCCAGCCGCACAATGATGAGCGGACCACCAGCCAGCACTTCTGCCAGCTCTCCGCCGCGCACCCAGCAATGCGCCAGGCCCGCGCCAGGCAGATCTCCCCGCAAGCACTTGCCAGCAAGGAAGGTCAGCACATCTGACCGAATGTTTCGCGTGCGAAACATTGCGGCAGAAGCACTGCCGTAACACCAGCGTCATTGTCAGAAGCAAAAAAAGCGGTGCAATGCACCGCCCTTCCCTTTGCTGCCGCCCCCTGAGATCAGGCGCCGTTCAGCATCCCTTTGTCCATCGCCAGGTCGCGCATCTTCTTCTGAAGCTTCTCAAACGCCCTGACTTCGATCTGCCGGATACGCTCGCGGCTGACATTGTACTGGGTGCTCAGCTCCTCCAGCGTGACGGCCTGATCCATCAGGCGGCGCTGGGTCAGGATGTCTTTCTCGCGATCGTTCAGCACGTCCAGCGCCTCGACCAGCAACTCGCGGCGGGCCTCCAGTTCATCACGGGCCTCATAGTCGCCAGCCTGGTCAGCGTCCTCGTCCTCCAGCCAGTCCTGCCATTGCATCGTGCCTTCGCCCTCTGAGCCGACGGTGGCATTCAGGGACGCATCCCCGCCGGACATGCGGCGGTTCATCGAGATCACCTCGTCCTCAGTCACGCCAAGGTCGTAGGCAATCCGCGCGACATTCTCGGGGCGCAGGTCGCCATCTTCCAGCGCGCCGATGCGGGCCTTGGCCTTGCGCAGATTGAAAAACAGCTTCTTCTGCGCTGAGGTGGTGCCGAGTTTCACCAGCGACCAGGACCGCAGGATATATTCTTGGATCGAGGCACGGATCCACCACATGGCATAAGTTGCCAGACGGAAGCCCTTTTCGGGGTCAAAACGTTTCACCGCCTGCATCAGGCCAACGTTCGCTTCTGAGATCACTTCGGCCTGCGGCAGGCCATAGCCGCGGTAGCCCATGGCAATCTTGGCCGCGAGCCGCAGATGGGAAGTCACCATCTGATGCGCAGACTTTGCGTCCTGCTCCTCGACCCAGCGCTTGGCCAGCATGTATTCTTCTTCCGGCTCCAGCAGCGGAAACTTGCGGATTTCCTGGAGATACCGGTTCAGGCCGCCTTCGGGCGTCGGGGCAGGCAGGTTTGCATAATTCGCCATATTAAAGTGTCCCTCCCAAATGTATAAGGACTTAACATTAGCGCATATGTGATAGCGCTAAGCCCTTTTCAAGGACCGCTTATGGAATTCTTGTATGTTAGCCCGATGATACCGGTCTGTGAATTGCATCACAGGCTGGAACACGCTTATTTGCTGGCAATTTACTGACGCAGTGCGGCCAGCAACTGCGCCATGTCCTGCGGCAGCGGCGCCTCAAACCTGAGCGGCGCGCCCGTCACCGGGTGATTGAACCCCAGAACAGCAGCATGCAGCGCCTGGCGCGGGAAAGCCTGCACCGCCGCCTGTGCGGCTTCGTTCAGAGCCTTGCTTGCCAGTTTGCGGCGACCACCATAGGTGGGGTCACCGATCAACCCATGGCCGGCATGGGCCATATGCACCCGGATTTGATGGGTGCGGCCGGTTTCCAGCCAGCATTCGATCAACGCTGCACAGGACGGATTACCGAACCCCTCCACGATGCGGGCACGCGTTACCGCATGACGACCACCCTGAAACAGCACGGCCTGGCGCTGGCGGTCCGTCTTGTGGCGGGCCAGCTGGGTGGTGAGCTTGAGGATATTGCCCGGCTCAAAACTGGCACCTCTAACGCCGCGCAGGCGGGGATCGTTTCCATCCGGCACCCCATAGCAGATTGCCTGATAATAGCGCTCCACCGTGTGTTTCTCGAACTGCACGGCTAGCCCCTGGTGGGCAGCATCGGACTTGGCCACAACCAGCAGACCGCTGGTCTCCTTGTCGATCCGGTGCACAATGCCGGGACGCTTCACGCCGCCGACACCAGACAAGTTGCCACCGAAATGGTGCAAAAGCGCATTGACCAATGTGCCCGACGGCGAACCCGGCGCCGGGTGCACCACCATGCCTGCAGGTTTATTGATGACAATGAGATCGTCGTCCTCGAACAGGATCTCCAGCGGGATGTCTTCGGGGCCGATGTGGCTGTCCTCGGCCTCTTCGACTTGGATGGCGATCTGCGCGCCCTCTTCAACCTTGGCCTTGGCGTCCTGCACCACAGTGCCATCCACAGTCAGTGCACCCTCTTCGATCAAACGCGCCAGTCGGGTGCGCGACAGCGACGCCTCCTCTGGCACATCACGCGAAACCGCTTTATCAAGCCGCTTAGGCGGGTTTTCCGCGATGACAAATTCAATCCGGCGGCTGCCCATGACTGATCCTTCCGAGACCGAAATCCAACAGGAACCGCCACAGATCCGGTTTCTGCGGCGGCTGGTGACCACGCTGACCGTGGTGATGATTGGCGGGCTTGTAGTGATTATCTCGCTGCTTGTCATCCGCCTGCAGTCAGGCGATGCGCCGCTGCCCGCAGAAATCACACTGCCCGCAGGCGCCAAAGCCGAGGCCGTGACGCTGGGACCCGACTGGATCGCCATTGTCAGCCAAGACAACCGCATCCTGATCTTCGACCGCGACAGCGGCGCGTTGCGCCAGGAAATTCAGATCACCAAGTAACCGGCACCGGGCGCAGGTCCGGTCAGGACCGGAGCAGCACCTTGTTGGAATCAATAGCAGCGGCAATCTGTGCGTATTGCGTCTGCCGTTCCTGCGCAGCTTCTGCACTGCGCAAAAGGACGGTGGCCGCCTCCTCAAGAATACGGACCGCCTCCTGGTTTACTGCAGCCTGGGCGACAGAACTGACGGCTGTCAGCGGCCGACTGGTGCGTTCGGCAGGATTCGCAGAGCTGGTCACGGTCACCCGGCCTCGGGTGGGATCGCTGTTTTGGCGGGCCAGCCGCTTCAACCGCTGAGACGTTTCCTGCAGGACACCGCGCACCTCGTCGTAATCGGTGCCGTCCGGAATTCCATCTGCGGCGGTTTCCAGGCGCTCAGACAGGCAGTCCACATTCAGCGCCGGATCACCCGCTGCCCGGCAGAACGCCTTTGCTGCCGCCAGTGTCGCGAGCATTTCACTCAGGAAGGCGGCCGAACCGAACTCCCCTGCGGGGATCACAACCGAATACGTAACCGGAGCCTGAGCCAAGGCCGGCACGCTTCCGGCCGCCAGGCAGGAGATGCCTGCGGTTAGACCTTTGATGGCTGTCTTGAACATCTCATACCCTCGCTACGCTCCAAAAACCGCCTATTGCGCGGCTTGCTCTGGCAGCATCCCGCCAGACCACCCCTTCTGCCCTGTCGGCATATTGCCCGCCGCACGGCCCTCAGCTAAATTTCACCCATCTTAAAGCATAAGGTTGTTTTTTCATGCGCACTAGTATCTTGCACGCAGCTTCCCTGATTTTACCACTTATTCTTGCGGGACAAACGGCACTGGCCCAGGCTGATCCGGCTCTGGACGAAGCCAAGCGGCGCCTGGCCTGTGGCGCCGGTATTCCGGTTGCTGCCAGCTACTTGCCGGGCGGCTCTCTGCAGGTGACATGCCAAGCCACTGGTGCCGAATCCGTAGCGCAGGCAAACAGCAGCAGCCTGCCCCAAACAGGTCTGTCAGCCGGTACCACTGCCGGGGTGGTGGCCGGCGCATTGTTTATCGTTCTGGTCACCGATGATGATGACAGCACCTCGACAACAACAACCACAACAACCGGCGGCAACTAGAGCAGATTGCCTTAAAGACAGGGAAAACATTGCACCTCACGCCTCTTGCCGAGGTTCGCAAAAAGGGGCGCTGCAACACACTGCAGCGCTCCTATTTCCCTGATTGCCCCGCAGAAGCAGACCGGCCAGCCCTGCATCGCCGCACGGCGGAAAAATCAGTCAGGTCGGATGGCCGCCTGCAGTGAAGGCAGCAACGCAACCAAATAGCTCGACAGGTTCAAGGAGAGAATGGTACCGCCTCCCCGGCTTGAACGGGGGACCTCTGGATCCACAATCCAGCGCTCTAACCAACTGAGCTAAGGCGGCACTGAGGGGCGATTTATAGCACGCACCTGAGGCGTGCAAGAGGTTTTTCGTCTTTCCCAACGATAAAACTGCAGCGAACAGCAATGCCGGATGCGCCTCAAATCCCGCACAGCAACTGCCGCGGACATTTATCCACAACCGATTGCAATTGCTCCCTAATTTTGCACCGTCCCAATCAGCACCCGGCTTACGGGAACGACAGCTGCCAAGTCTGCTCCACCAGATCCTGACCATAACTGCGCACCGGACGGCTGTCGCGCAGCTGCCAGCCGAATGCCCTGTACAGCGCACACGCCGTGCGATGGCTCTCATGGGTCTTCAGCATCATCCCGCGGTACCCGGCAGCCCGGGCAAATTCCATGCAATCCCGCAAGAGCCGCTTGCCAAGCCCTTTGCCGCGTGCCTTGGGCGTCAAAAGGAACAAACGCAGTTGCGCAGTTTCCTGGCTTTTCCTCATGCAGAACACCGTGCCCAGCCGCTCCTCAGCACTGGCAGCCATCCAACCGCGCTCATATACCGGATCATGTCCCGCACAGAAACTGTGCAGAACATCCGCCACCTGCGCCCCGAAACTGCTGTCGAACCCAGCCTCGCGGGCATAAAGATCCTGGTGGCGGGCTATCAGCCACTGCATGTCAGTGGGGGCGAATCGGCGCAGGGTCACATCCTTCATACAGGCAGTGTAACCCAAACCCGGCTTGCGTTTCAGCCTGTACCGGGCTAGCACCGGCATTCAAGCGGTTGGCCGCCAGTGGAGTGCAGGATGAGCATCAATACCGAACGCGACGTGGAAGCAAACATGCAGATCGGGCCGACCGATCAGGGCATGGTGCGGATATTCATCGAGGCGGGCGGCGTCGAGATTCCGATGGACTTTGACCCCGAGGAGGCCGAGGAAATTGCCGATGAGCTGCTTGCCGCCGCGCAGGCCGCCCGGACCATCAAGTAAGGCAAGCTTTCGGAAAATCCACCACGATTTTCAGACGATTTTTCTGAACTGCAATTTTACCTATTATATCTATCTAAAACCCCAGCGTTCACCATTGCTCCCAGCCAGTTATCGGAGTGAGTGAAATGGTGAACCTGACGAGCAGTACAACAAACCCCTTTTTCTTTTCGGCGCAGCTGACGGCTGTAACCAGTGGCGCCCGCGCCTCTTTGGGCGGGATCAATCCCGCCCTTGGGCTCAGCGCCGATGAACTGCAGCAGGAGGCAAACGGGCTATTCGGCGGTCAGGGCCGCCGTGCTCCCGGCGCATTGCCGCCAGCAGCACATGGATGGGAGAAACCGCAGGTCCAGAATGCCGTTGTGAAGCTTGGCGGTGAGCCTGCTGCTTCGACCTCTGCCCCATCGCCTGCACCCGCAGCTGCTGCTCCGCAGACCAGCGCCCCCGCAGCACTTCCGGCACCGGAAGCAACCGTCACACTGCAAACTGCTCCTGCTCCCGCGGTAGAGCTTCTGCCACCGCAAGACGTGACCCAGGCCAGCACGGCCGGCCCGGAAGGCGGATATTATGAGAAACGCATCTTTGAAATGGCAAAGGCGCTGCACACTTTGACGTCCCAGCATTGGCCGCAGAATTCGGTTGCACTTGTCCTGCTGACCGGCCAGCCGGGTGATCAACTCCAGGCCCCGGTGCAGCAGCCCGCGGAACAGCCGCAGCAGCAGGCTGTCCCACAGCTGCCACAGGGCATGCCAGCCGAAGTTACCGGCCCGGACGCGACCGCAGGCGACGATACAGTGGAGCTGCGCGCAGACGTGATCCGGCGGGTTGCCACGGGAGACGGAGCAGACGCCGTGGCGCTGGAGGGACGCATCGTGCAAGGCGTTCACACAGACCGCAACACTGCCACCCCCTTTGACGGCCGCGGCTTCGGTTATGGCCGCCGGTTCGGCGCCATGAACGGGCTTGCCCTCGGACACCAGCATGCCCCCGGACGCGGTCGCTCGCAGGCACAGTTCGCAAATGCAGATTCGGTTTCCATCCGCGCCCGCCATGCCCGCAATATCAGCACCGGCGGCGGAGATGATGCCATTGCTATCCAGGCAGGCACTTTGCGCGGGGTCCGGGCTGGCGACGGTGACGACAGTATCGCCGCGGCGGCAACACTGGTGTCACGCATCCGCGGCGGAGCAGGCAACGATACGATTGCAGTTGCAGCGCAGCGCGCTCTGCGCGACTGGCGCGACGCACCGGCGGCGGCATATAATCCCGACGCCTCAGC
The DNA here is from genome assembly GCF_049800895.1 of Leisingera sp. S232. Taxonomy (NCBI): domain Bacteria; kingdom Pseudomonadati; phylum Pseudomonadota; class Alphaproteobacteria; order Rhodobacterales; family Roseobacteraceae; genus Leisingera; species Leisingera sp. S232. Next base: position 17,942 of record NZ_JBNAFX010000021.1, read on the forward strand.
GGCCGAAAAGATGCGCCAGGCGCTCAGCAACTATGCACAGGTAAGCGGCGGCAGCGGCGACGATCAGATCAACCTGCAAGTGGGCGAAACCCTGGCCGCGCGCGGCGGCAGCGGTGACGACCGCTTCACCCTTCAGGGCGGCACCGTCGCGCTTCAGTACAGCCATGGCCACGGTCACGACACCGTCGAGCTGACCGAGGGCGCAAATGCCGTCGTGCAGCTGCGCGAAATGGGAGCCTCGGCCTACAGCACCACACGCGACGGGGACTCTCTAACGCTGACATTCGACACCGGCGGCAGCATCACTTTCAACAATATCAGTCAGGGCGGCGCCATCGGCGTGGCAACGGATCCCAACGCCCCCATCGCCCTGCTGCACCAGCCCGCGGCGCTGAACGCAACGGCCTAGCCGACAGAGCCGCCCGCAGCGCACCGCAGGTGCGCTGCCCGGCCCAAGGCTGCCAAGATACCCCGGCGCAGCCGGGGCATCTGCAGGCGCGGGAGCTCTTGCCAGTCAGCACTCCGACTGCTTTGCGTCCGGCGCGCCCATCAGCAGACCGTCTTTGCCCGGACGCGGGTCGCGCAGCGCCTGCAGGCGGCGGGCAGCGTCCATGGCAATCTTCTGCACCAGTTTTTTGCGCCGCGCTGGCGCCAGCTTTTCTTCCGGCGCCATGCGGACGATTTCCGCGTCATAGGGATCGGCAAGAATCAGGCCGGAACCATCCGGCAGCAACTCCTCAGGGAAATCCACATCCACGGCCCAGAAATAGCGGTCGCACCACTCCAGATAGCCCTGCCACTTGCTGTCAGACTGAAAATCCGCCCGGCTGGACTTGCACTCAATGATCCACAGCTCCCCCTTGGGGCCCAAAGCCATCACGTCCACCCGCAGGCCGCGGACTGGCACGAATTCTTCAATCGGCGCAAAGCCAAGCGAGCGCAGATAGCGCGACACTCCGCGAGCAAGTTTCTGTCCCGGCTGCAAATCTTCCATCATGCAGGCAAATGTGAACAATCAGGGAACAAAAGGCAATGCTGCGGATTCATCAGGAATGCGTGCCGCATACCTGACAGGGCCTTGTAACGGTGGCGCCGGCAGACTACTTACGGGCTTGGCGGGTTCTGCCCTTCTCGTGACAGGCAGCATTCCGGTGGCCTTAAGCAATTCCGAGGGAGCTGGCTCTGTCCGGATCCTGGTCCGTTTACCTGGCGCCCACCTGTATATACAGGTCCTCGGGAATCAAAGCCGCACGGTTGACTGGTGGTCCCGCCACTTTTCCCCTTTTCCCGACACAGAAAAACCGCGCGATCCGGATGGAAAGCGCGGTACAATGCCAGATTTTCGGTTGCTCAGCGACGGCGCAGCTGTCGCTGTTGCCGCGAAGGTGCCGCGGCACGGACCCGTGCCGGCTGTAGATCCTGCTGCAGAACACCGCCCTGGGTCCATGCAGCGAGCCCAGACAGCAAATTGCGAAGCGTTGCGGCGATCTGTTTCAGCATTTCAATTCCCCATGTTTCAAACAGAGGCTAGCAGGCTCAGAGCTGGCGTCCAGCGCTACTTTGCCGGATCGGCGGATTTTGCCGCAGGCTTTCCGGAACCTTCACGTAGAAAGTCAAAAAGGCGCACCAAAAAATGCGCCTTTCCTCATTCTGTTCCGAAACCGCCGCGCTCAGAAGGCTTCAGGCTTCGCTTCGCGCGCCATGTGATCCAGCACGGCGTTGACGAACTTCGACTCCTTGCCTTCCGGAAAGAATGCACGGGCGATGTCGACAAACTCGTTGATCACCACTTTGGGCGGTGTGGCAGACTGAACCAGCTCTGCCCCGGCTGCGCGGAACAATGCCCGCAGCGTCGGGTCGATGCGGGCAATCGGCCATTTCGCCACCAAGGCACGATCAGTCATCTGATCGATCTGCGCCTGATGATTGACGGCTTCGCGCACCAGCTGGCGGAAAATCTTGTTGTCACCCTCCGCCATTTCATCGCCTTCGTAGACAGCGCCAAAACGGTGGTCTTCGAACTCGACGATCACCTTGTCGAAGGTAAGGCCGCTGTGTTCCATCTGGAACAGCGCCTGCACAGCGTAAAGCCGTGCTGCCGATCTCATCTGATTCTTGCCGTTGCCCTTGGGGCGGCTGTCCTGGGTGCTCATGCGCTGGTGGATCCGTTATCTGTACCGGCGATCCTGTACGCCTCGCTGGGCGCCTTGAAGCCGATGCCTTTGGTCTGGTCGCCCCACTTACGCGTGAGTGCGATCAGATGCAAGGCCGCAGCGGCCGCTCCGCCGCCTTTGTTCTGATCGGCAGTATCGGCGCGCACTTCGGCCTGCTTGCGGTTCTCCACAGTCAGAATGCCGTTGCCGATGCACAGGCCCTGCAAGCCCATCAGCTGGATCGCGCGAGAACTGTCGTTACAGACGGTTTCATAATGGGTGGTCTCACCACGGATCACACAGCCCAGCGCCACATAGCCGTCGAAGTTGGATGTACGGTCGGCAATGGCAATCGCAGTCGGGATTTCCAGCGCCCCCGGCACCTGGATCAGCTCATACGTTGCGCCGGCCGCTTCGATCTCCGCTGCTGCGCCGGCCACCAGATTGTCGGCGATGTCCTTGTAGTAAGGGGAAACCACGATCAGCAGCTTCACCGACTTATCAAATTCTGCACGTGGCATAATGTAGTGGGTTTCATGTCCGGCCATGTCAGGCGTCCTTCAAAATCGGGCGGGTACCCACAATGGAAAGACCATAGGCATCCAGGCCCAGGTAGGTGGTTTGCGGCGAGTCCGTCAGCAGCTCCAGCTCATGCAGGCCGAGTTTGGAGAGGATCTGCGCACCAAGCCCCGTCTGCTTGACGGTGCGCGGGCCTTCGTCCTCGGGCGCATATAGCGAATGGCGCGGCTCGCGGAACAGGCAGACGACCCCCCTCCCCTCGGCTGCGATCAGCTCCATTGCCTGGGGCAGTTCACCCGCAGGTTTCGGCCCAAGGCCCAGGAGGTCGGAGGCCTCATGCAGTGCGTGGGTGCGGCACAGCACCGGACCAGGGGTGGAAATGTCCCCCTTGATCAGCACCACATGCTCAACACCATGGGTCTGGTCGGTAAAGATCCGCATCTCCCAGTCGCCGCCGAATTCGGAGGAGACCTGGCTGCAATCTGTTTCGACCACCAGGTTGTCGTTGCGCGAGCGGTAGGCGATCAGATCGGCGATGGTGCCGATCTTGAGGTTATGTTTCTGAGCGTAGTCCACGAGATCCGGCAGACGCGCCATGGTGCCGTCTTCCCTCATGATCTCGCAGATCACCGATGACGGGTAATGACCTGCCAAACGGGCCACATCGCATCCTGCCTCAGTATGGCCGGCGCGCACCAGAACCCCGCCCCGGCGGGCGCGCAGCGGGAACACATGGCCCGGAGTCGCGATATCGGCTGCAGTTTTCTCGGGGTCGATGGCGGTCGCCACGGTCAGCGCCCGGTCAGCGGCAGATATGCCGGTGGAGACGCCCTCGCGGGCTTCGATCGAAACGGTAAAGGCGGTTTCGTGGCGCGAAGAATTGTGCAGCGCCATCATCGGCAGGCCCAGTTCTTCAATCCGCTCTGCCGGCAATGTCAGGCAGATCAGCCCGCGGCCATGGGTTGCCATGAAGTTGACTGCAGCCGCATCTGCATGCTGGGCAGGGATCACCAGGTCGCCTTCGTTCTCGCGGTCCTCGTGGTCAACGAGAACGAACATGCGCCCCTGGCGGGCTTCTTCGATGATCTCTTCGATCGGGCTGATGGCATCGCGCAATTGCGCCTCAACCGGCCCTGGTGTTTCAAAGCTCATGTGGCAGCCTTTCGATGGGCTTGAGGCAGTACGTCCTGCACTGCGGGTTCTTTCCCAGCCAGATAGCCCAGAGAGGCGGCAAATGCCAGTCCCGCAAGCGGCAACCGATGGTCCGGACACGCCCTGCGCAGATGCGCATTACACATTGAGGGGCGCTGCCCCTCGGCCTTTCGGCCTCACCCCGGGGTATTTCCGGCCAGAAAGAAGCTGGGGCCGCACGGGCGGCGTCAGCCTGCCTCTTGCAGCCGAGCGACGTAGCGGGCCAACGTATCGATTTCCAGATTGATGCGGTCGCCCGGCTTCACATCCCCCCAGGTGGTGACTTCCTTGGTGTGCGGAATGAAATTGATGCCGAAATCGCAGCCGTCTACATCGTTCACTGTCAGCGATGTGCCATTCAGCGCAACCGAGCCTTTGGGCGCAATGAAACGGGCCAGCGACTGGGGGGCGCGCAGGGTGACCCGTGTGCTGTCGCCCTCATCTTTCATTTCTGTCACTTCGGCAACGCCGTCCACATGGCCCGAGACGATGTGGCCGCCCAGTTCGTCGCCCACTTTCAGGGCACGTTCAAGGTTGACACGCTTGCCTTCCGCCCAGCTGTCCAAGTTGGTCTTGGACACCGTTTCTGCGGAAATTTGCACGTCATACCAATCATCCCCAAGCGCAATGACCGTCAGACAAACGCCGTCAGAGGCAATCGAGGCGCCAAGATCAATGGATGCGGTGTCATAACCTGTGCGGATGCGGGCGCGCAAATCGCCCTGCTGCTCCAGTTCGGCGATGATGCCGACGTCGGTGATGATGCCTGTGAACATGGTGCGCTCCTCGCCGGTAAAAGGTCATTCCTGCCGCAGAGGTAGCCAAGGCGTACCGTCTCTACAAGCCCCGGCTTGCCTTTGCACCGTGGCCGGACATAGTTTCGCCCCAGTCAAATGTTAATCAATTCTTGAAATGATCTCTGTAAGACCTTCCTTGTGATGCCCTACGCCCCCAAAAAACAGCGCAGCTTCTTGTTTCTGCAGGGCCCGCACGGGCCGTTCTTCGCCGCGCTCGGCCGGGTGCTGCGCGCAGCGGGCTGCGCGGTTGCGAGGGTCGGCTTCAATGCCGGAGATCAGGCATTCTGGCGCGCCAGTGACAGCTATATCCCCTTTACCGGGGGCCCGCAGGATTGGCCGGAGGTCCTGAATGAGCTGCTGGAAAGCCACCAGGTTACGGACATCGTTTTATACGGAGACACCCGCCCCATTCATGCAACTGCAGTTGCTGCAGCCAAGCGGCGCGGCATCACTGTGCATGTATTCGAGGAAGGCTATCTGCGGCCCTATTGGGTCACCTATGAGCGCGGCGGCGCCAACGGCCATTCGCGGCTGATGGACATGACTGTACAGCAGATGCAAGATGCGCTGGCACTGTCCGACATGGAAGCACCGCTGCCGCCTGCCCATTGGGGAGACATGCGCCAGCATGTGTTTTACGGCGCGCTTTACCATTGGTTCGTGATGTTCCGGAACCGCAAATACCGCAATTTCCGCCCGCACAGGGCGCTGTCTGTAACCAAGGAGTTCCGGCTTTACCTAAAACGGCTGCTGCTGATGCCAGCCCAGGCGATGGAACGCCGACTGGCTGAGCGGCGCATCCGTCATGGTGGCTTTCCTTACCACCTGGCGCTGCTGCAGCTGGAGCATGACAGCTCTTTTCAGATACATTCCCCCTTTGGCAGCATGCGCGATTTTCTGGCAGAAGTGATCACCGGCTTTTCCGAGGGCGCGCCACGTCACCATCATCTGGTCATCAAGGCGCATCCGCTGGAAGATGGCCGCGCCCAGGTGCGCCGCACTCTGCGCCAGCTGGCACAGGAGCACGGTATTGCAGGCCGGGTGCATTACGTGCGCGGCGGCAAACTGGCACAGCTGTTGAACGAGGCGCGCAGCGCCGTGACCGTCAATTCCACCGCGGGACAGCAGGTCCTTTGGCGCGGTATTCCGCTGCGGGTGTTCGGGCGGGCGGTTTATGCCAAGCCGCAGTTTGTTTCGCAACAGCCCCTGGCCCAATTCTTCGAAGCTCCCAGTCGGCCCGACAACCGCGCCTACAAGGATTACCGCCGGTTCCTGCTGGAAACCTCGCAGGTGCCGGGCGGCTTTTACTCTCGCGAGGGGCGGCGCCAGCTGCTGCGGCAGGTTGCAGATATGATGCTGGCAGAAGAAGACCCCTATGACGCCTTGCGTCTGGGCACAGCGGCACCGCGGCAACAGTTGCAGCTGGTCACCTGACAGACCTTTACCCTAAGACTGGATTTTTTCCTGCCAGCCAGTTAGGTTGCTCCTAAAACTTGAGGCAAACAATAATTGGTCGAGGAGACCGAGCAGTGAAATCCGTTCCCCTTAGCTGGGCGCGTCCGGTGGCGATGCTGGCTGCATTGACCCTTGCTGCGTCCTGCGGGCTGCCGAAAGTCGGCCCAAACAAACGCCAGATATTTGCCGGTTCGGTGCAGCGCGAAGGCGACGCCTTCATTGTGTCGGTCAATGACCGGGTCGCACGGACCACGGCCGTGGTTCCGGCTTTGGGCTTTTCTTCCGGCTTCATTTCAGCCGGCAAGCTGACGTCCGACACTATCCGCCCCGGCGACGTGCTGGGTCTGACTGTCTGGGAAAACGTCGATGACGGGCTTTTGGCGGCAGAGGCGACCAACGCCACCGTTCTGGAAGAAGTGCAGGTCGACAGTGCCGGTTACATTTTTGTTCCCTATGCCGGCCGTCTGCGGGCCTCGGGCAATACTCCGGAGCAATTGCGCGCAACCATCACCAAAAAGTTGGAAGACCAGACCCCGGACCCGCAGGTGCAGGTGCGCCGCCTTGCCGGCGATGGTGCCACAGTCAGCCTGACAGGTGCCGTTGGCGGGCAAGGGGTTTACCCGATTGAACGGCCAACCCGGACCCTGTCGGCCATGCTGGCCCAGGCCGGCGGTGTAACGATCCAGCCGGAGATTGCCCAGGTCACCGTGATCCGTGGCCAGGAAAAGGGGCGAATCTGGTTCCAGGATCTGTTTGACCACCCGGAGCTGGACGTCGCCCTGCGCGGCGGTGACCGCATCCTAGTAGAGGAAGACACCCGTTCCTTCACCGCATTGGGCGCGACATCCGCCCAGGCCCGGGTTCCGTTTGAAAGCCAGGACCTGTCGGCATTGGAAGCCATTGCCCAGGTCGGCGGCCTGATATCGACCGCTGCTGATCCGACCGGTGTCTTCGTGCTGCGCAACGAACCCGCTGAAATTGCCAACCAGGTGCTTGGCCGGGAGGATCTAATCGGAGCGCAGCGTATGGTCTATGTGCTGAACCTGACGCAGCCGAACGGCCTGTTTATGGCCCGCGATTTTGTCATCCGGGACAACGACACCCTTTACGTCACCGAAGCGCCTTACGCACAATGGACCAAAACCATTTCGCTGCTTCTGGCCCCTGTCGGCTCCCTGGCCAGCACGACGTCTGCGGTGGGCGGCTAACGCGATATGCGCCTGAATTCAGGTTCTCATGAAGCCGGGCGGGCACCGTCCCGGCTTTTTGTCTATAACGGCGGATTTCTAACCCAGCGCCGGGTTCGGCGGATTTTGGAACTTTCCGGTTACAGCATCCGACTGGGCCTGCCGCAGCCGGAGGATTTGGTGGGGATCTGGGGGGCCTCTCCCACAGCACACCGTGGCCGTTCCATCGCTGGAAAGCGCGGCTGCGGCTTGCTTCGGGTCGAAGATGCCTTTTTGCGCTCGCTTCACCCGGGCCGCGCCGGAGAGCCGCCTGCGGGGCTGATATTGGACCGGGCAGGCGTGCATTTCGATGCTGGCAATCCGTCAGAGTTGGAACAGCTGCTGGCGGAGCATCCGCTGGATGATGCACATTTGATGCAAAGGGCGCGCGACGCCATATCCCGCATCAAATCCGCGCAACTCAGCAAATACAACGCCTTTGATCCCGAAGTTGCGGCGCCGGAACCCGGTTATGTGCTGGTGGTGGATCAGGCACGGGACGACGCCTCTGTCACTGCGTCGCGCGCGGACCGGGCCAGGTTTCTGGAAATGCTGGCCTTTGCCCAAGAAGAGCACCCCGGTGCCCGGGTGCTGATCAAGACCCACCCCGAAACTCTGCGCGGCTTCCGCGCTGGCTATTATGACGTCAATGACGCGCAGGGGCGGGTTCAGCTGTTTTCTGACAATGTCTCCCCCTGGAGCCTTCTGGACGGGGCTGTCGGCGTTTACACGGTTTCCTCCCAATTGGGCTTCGAGGCGATTCTTGCGGGACATAAACCCCGGATCTTTGGGCAACCGTTTTACGCAGGCTGGGGCCTGAGCATCGACGATGCACCCCCACCCCGGCGTCAGCGCCGGCTGACCAGAGCGCAGCTGTTTGCAGCGGCAATGATCCTCTTCCCCAAATGGTACGACCCGTTCCGGGATGAACTGTGCCCATTGGAAACGGTTCTGGACAATCTGGAGGCCAGCGCGCGCGCGTGGCGGCAGGACAATCAAGGCTGGGTTGCCTCGGGCATGAGACTGTGGAAGCGCAAGCCGCTGCAAACGTTCTTTGGGTCCGAAAAGCGGATGCTGTTTGCAGAAGACCCTGCCAAAGCACAGAGCCGCGGCCGCAGACACATGGTCTGGGCCGGCAAAGCCACAGAGCGCCACGCCGACGCGGTACGCATCGAAGATGGTTTTTTGCGCTCACGCGGTCTTGGGGCTGAACTGGTGCCACCGCTCTCATTGGTGGCAGACAGGCAAGGCATCTATTATGATCCCCGCCAACCATCGGACCTTGATGTGCTGATTGCCCGCCGTCAGGAGATGACCCAGACAGAAGCGCTGCGGGCGGAACGCCTGGTGCAGTCGCTGATCCGCGATGGCGTTTCGAAATACAATCTTGGCGGCACGGTCCCTGCCCTGCCAGAAGGCCACCGCGTCCTGGTGCCCGGCCAAGTGGAAGACGACGCTTCAATCCTTTGCGGCTCTGCGACAGTCCGGACCAACCTGGACTTGCTGCAAGCGGCCCGAAAGGCAAACCCCGGCGCGGTGATTGTTTACAAACCCCACCCGGACGTGGAAGCAGGCCTGCGCCAAGGCCAAGTTGCGGCGGCGGGGCTGGCCGACGTGGTTGCCAGCCAGACAGATCCGATGGCGCTGCTGGACCAGGTGCAGGAAGTATGGACAATGACCTCTCTGCTGGGGTTCGAGGCCCTGCTGCGCAGTGTGAAAGTCACAACACTCGGCACCCCGTTTTATGCAGGCTGGGGGCTGACCACCGACCTGGCCCCTGCGCCATCCTGGCGCCAGCCGCTGGTTTCGCTTTTGGGGCTGGCTCATGCAGCGCTGATCGATTACCCGCGCTATTTCGATCCAGTGACCGGCCAACCATGTCCCCCGGAAGTGGCGGTCATGCGTCTGCGCGAGGGCAGCCTGCCCCATCCCGGCCTTGGCAACCGGCTGCTGTCCAAACTTCAGGGACTGTTTGCCACGCATGCCCATCTGTGGCGCTGACTACAGCGGGACATCTTTTGCGCCGACCGAATGTGCAAGCCCAAGGCGGGTCAGTTCCGCTGGAACATGCCCCAAGGGAACAAAGGCAGTCCTGATACGTCAGCGGCGCACACGCGCGCCTGCGCCGTTCAACCAAGCAAGATGGATCAGCGCAATGCGCGGGTCCAGCGGTGCAGGATATCCTTGCCAAGCGGACGTGCCTCGACCAGTTCGAACCGTGGCGCCTCCTCCAGCCGACCGATGCCAAGCGCGCCGATCGCAGGCAACCCTTCAGCCCCGATGCCCAAGCCCGCAGTAACGCCGACGAGTTCATCCACCAGGTCAAAGGCCAGCAGCGAGGCCGCCAGCGCGCTTCCGCCTTCGCAGAATATCCGCGTAAGCCCCGCGGCGCCAAGCTGCTGCAGGATATCACCGGCGTCCAGCTGCACACCATGCGACGCGCAAGGGATCAGTTTGGCCCCCAAGCCTTCCCAAGCTTGAATGCGCTCTTGATCGGCACCATGGCCATGGCAAAGCCAGACCGGAATTTCCGTGGCCGTGCGGGCCAGCTGTCCCATCAGCGGCAGATCCAAGTGGCGGGAAATGACCACCCGCACCGGCTGATGCTCCACGCCCAGATCGCGAACTGTCAGCGAAGGATCATCCGCCCGCGCAGTGCCACCGCCCACCATCACCGCATCATGGCGTGCACGCATCGCATGCACCGCACGGCGCGCTTCCGGACCGGTTATCCACTTGCTTTGGCCCGACCCGGTGGCAATGCGCCCGTCAAAACTGCTGGCCAGCTTCAGGGTCACCAGCGGGCGACCCTGTTCCGTCTTCAGCAAAAATCCGGCATGGTCACGGGCCGCCTGCGCGCCCCAGATCCCCGTGTCCACCTTGATGCCCGCATCCCGCAGCATCCGCAAACCCTGGCCTGAAACGCGCGGATCACTATCCCCGATTGCGACCACAACCCGCGCCACACCCGCATCAATCAACGCCTGCGAACAGGGCGGCGTTTTCCCCTGATGGGCGCATGGCTCCAGCGTGACATAGGCAGTGGAACCGCGCGCGGCATCTCCTGCCTGCGCCAGCGCTTCCGTTTCAGCATGTGGGCGGCCGCCCGGTTTGGTCCAGCCGCGGCCGATAACCCGACCGCCCTGCACGATGACGCAGCCGACTGCCGGGTTTGGCCAGCAATTGCCCTGCCCGCGCCGCCCCAATGACAACGCCAGCGCCATGTAACGGTGATCTGTGTCCATTATTCTTCGGGAGCTTCCGGCGGGCGCAGTTCGTGAACAAAGTCTTCGAAATCATCTGCCGCCTGGAAATTCTTGTACACACTGGCAAAACGCACATAAGCAACGGTGTCGATCCGTGCCAGCGCCTCCATCACTATCTCGCCGATCTTCTTGGAGGCAATGTCCGTCTCTCCCATGCTTTCCAACCGCCTTACGATGCCAGAGATCATCTGGTCGATCCGTTCCGGTTCTATCGGGCGTTTCTGCATGGAAATGCGAATCGAGCGTTCCAGCTTGTCGCGGTCAAAATCCTCGCGCTTGCCGTTTGTTTTTATCACCACCAGATCACGCAACTGCACCCGTTCATAGGTGGTAAAGCGGCCTCCGCAAGCCGGGCAAAACCGACGACGCCGGATCGAAACATGATCCTCGGCGGGGCGTGAATCCTTGACCTGAGTGTCGATATTTCCGCAAAATGGGCAGCGCATCCGCCTGCTCCCTCAATCCTGTCAGCCTGTTTATTGTGCCGGAGTTTCTCCGGTTATCCACAACTATAGGCCACCCTCCAGAATTTGGGTAGGGGGCATTTTTCGCCGCAAGATAATGAGGTTCAGGCCAGATGTGCCGCCACCTGCCGCTGGTGCGGTGCGTCGCGGTGCTCAAACAGGTAGATGCCTTGCCAGGTCCCCAAGGCCAGGTTGCCGCGGCGGACCGGGATGGACAGGCTCACTGGCATTATGGCCGCCTTGATATGCGCTGGCATGTCGTCCGGCCCCTCATAGGTATGGCGCAGATAGGCCATCGATGGATGCGAGGACGGCGGCACGAGGCGCGAAAAGAATGCCCACAAGTCTTCCTGCACTTCCGGATCCGCATTCTCCTGTATCAGCAGCGAACAGGACGTGTGGCGGACAAAGAGCGTCAGAAGCCCGTCCTGAATGCCGCTGTCGGCCACCCAGGCCTGCACCTCACGGGTAAACTCAACAAGCCCCTGTCCGCGTGTCGGAATGCTGAAATCATGCTGCATACAGGCTTTCTGGCGAATGCAGTCTTTTCACGCAACCCGACAACCGCAACGGCTGCGTGTCATGGCAGCCAGCGGTCCCGTCCGGGCAGCCGGTCATAGCAGTAATTTTGCGCCGAAGTTACCCGCAGGCTGTCACCCGCCTCGCGGATATTCAGGGAGAGGCTACCGGACCGGTCCGGAACCCCCGGCGGCAGACCAAAGGCAAACTGCACCGCCTTGCGTCCGGGCCGGCCTACGGACGGCCCCTCTCCGCGCCAGACGTAAATCCGCTGGTTTACCGGCGCCCGCAGCTGGCGAATGGCGAAATCGGCGATGCTGCACCAGTAATCCTGTGCGCCGGAACGGCTCCGGGCCACCACTTCCCAAACGCCTTCCGAGACTGGCAGCACTTCATTCCGGTTGATCGCACGCCAGGCCGATGCAGGCACAGGCGCCACCAAAATCGCGACCAACACCGCTGACAGCCACGGTTTTTTGCCAGTCATCTCAACCTCCTACACCGCTGCCGTGGGCGCTTTGCGGACCAATAGCATTGCACGGGTCCCCAATCGGCGAAAAACAACAATCCAAAGCCCCCAGGGCCTTCATTCTATCATCAGCGCAAGGTCTGTTAACAGACCTGTTTCCGCCCGCCCGGAAAGCCGAGCCCAAATGCCCCCCCCTTCTCGCGTTGAAACAGCGGCTAGAGAGCTGGCCCCTGCACGCAATAGCCGTGCCCCTGCTGCACCGACAAGCTCTCTCCGGGTTGGAAGCCCAGTGACAGCCAGCCTGTTTTTGGCGGCACCCCAGCCTGTTCCGGATGCAGAGTGAATTGCACAGAGGAGCGGCGCCCCGTGGTAACGCTGACATCCCGACCGCGCACCACATAGTACCGGTCAGTCCAACTCGCCCCAAGAACCCGGCGGGCGTACTGCGCCGCAGCACACCAATAGTCCCAAGTGCCGCCGGACCGGCCCGGCACCACTTCATAAACGATATCATTCACGGGCAGAACCCGCACACCGCGGTTGGCCAGAAATGTCCCTGCAGAAACGGGAATGGCAGTGGCCATGGAACAGGCCAGCACAGCGGCGGTAATGAAGTTTTTCATCCAAAAATATCCCTTGGTTCACATCAACATAGGGATTGCCAACCATAGCTCCAAGAGGGGACTGCCGCCCGGGCCGCGACCTCTCGCAGATGTGTGCGGGCCCGGTCAGGCGTGCATTGGTCAGGCGCGGACAGGAAAGGGAATGATCTCTGCACTTTCGTTCTGCTGGCCCAGGATCTCTTCCAGAATGGCCAGCACTGCCGCATCCGGCTCGCTGCCGTTTTCCGGGTGAAACTTGGCGCGGGCCTTCCGGCGCAGCATGTCTCTGGTGCGGGTGCTGCTCATCTGTTTCAGCGTATCGCCCTGACCGGCCAACATCTCCACCATGAACTGGTTGGCGCTCACCAGATCATTCAGCGATTTGAGTTTAAGCTGCAGCGCATCCAGCGCCCCGTTCAGATCGGTATATGCAGACATGTCCTCCCCCCGGAAGTTCGATGCAGATACGAAAAATCTACGACAAGCAACGCCGCCCGGCAATGTCAGGGTTAGCAATTGGTTAACGCCTGAGATCCAGATCAGGCAGAGCAATGTGACCACTGTAACGCACCAGAAGACCGATCCCTGGCAAGCTGGCAGAAATATCAAAACCCAAGTGCCCCTGCGGCGTTTCAAATTCCATGGCCGCGCTTTCCGGGCAAAGCGCTGTTGGCAGCGGCAGCCCGAACAGGCGGGCCTTTTCCACTGAAACCAGCAATGCGTCCTGCTGCACCTGGATTGACAGCTCCAGCTCGACCGGGCCGAAACGCTCCAGCGCCCGTCCTTTGCGCGCATCAAAACGCAGATGGGACCGGGTCTGATACTTGCCGAACACCCGCCGCCAGATGTGGCCCTCTCCCTGCTGAGCAACATCCAACCGGAACCGGGTTTGCGCCATTGCAGGCGGAAAGCCTGCGATCCTGGCCAGCAGCCGCGCCCAACGATGTCCGCTTTCGACCTGCACAACGCCAAAGCTGCGCTCCGGCGGCTCCGAGTGAAACCGAATCAGGGCCGGCGGCACCTCAAGGTTCTGTGCTGCGATGATTTCGCCAAAAGCATCCCTCATGTGTCATAGCCCCCTTTGGCAAATCGTGCGCGGATCTCAGGGACAGGGATCATGCAGGCATCAAACCTGCCAAACAGCCGGTAGCGGTTGCGGGCAACGCTGAAGTAGAGCGGATCCTTCAGCCATAGTGGCAGGAAGCGGCAGACAGACAGCACCGGCCAGGGCCAGGGCAGCGCCCGCATCGCCGCAGCAAAAGCATCCAGCCGCTGATAGGTGCGGCCATCAACAATTACCAGATTGGTTTCAAATTCATCGGTGGGCAGGCCAAGCTCCCGGTAAAGCTGCTGCCCCAGTGGAGATTGTGCTGTGGCAAAGAAGAACCGCCCCGCCCGATCATGGCGCAGCATGAAGCGGAAGAAGCGCGAACACAGAACGCATTCGCCGTCAAAGACGATGAGGTCCTTTGCTTCCCAGGCTTCATCCATCTCAATCGACTTTGCCTTTGCACTTTCTGCAATCATCCGGTTGCACCGCCCCTTATCACGTGCGAGATCTCACGCGCAAAATCAACCAATAGGAGAAAAAGCCTTGGCAACTCCCTTTGAAATCATTCTTGGAACAGCCACCTTGGGCATCGCCATTTATGTCGCATTCCAAACCCAACGCATAGCTAAATCCGCAGATACCCTCAGCGCAGCTTCCAACAACATTTCCCACGAGGCAAACAGGATCGAAGCCGAGAAGGTTCTCATTTGCTGGGCACAGCGCGTAGCCAGCAATATGTCCCAGGCCACGGCACTGCGTATCGAGGGCGAAAAGACTCTCGCTGAACCGGAATTCTATGAAAGACGTCGCAGCATCCGCACTGAGCTTCTCTCTTTGCTCGCTGAAGGGCAAATTATCCTGCAACGCAACGAATCCAATGTGCTTAAACTGATGAGCGAGATGGACAAGTTTCTAAAATCCAAAGATCTAAAGCCGCCTCAAGAGGGCGACTACGAAGCAGTCCGGCGTCCGCAGGTTCACAATCTACGCCGGATCCAATCAGCTTTTGTCGATGAAATGCAGAATCTCGTAAACACCCACTGGCTACACGGAGCCGTGGCCGGATAAGAAAAAAAAGAGCGCCTAACGGCGCTCTTTTGGCTCTCGCTGAACTTTACTGATCCAGGAAGCTGCGCAGTTTGCGCGAGCGGCTTGGGTGCTTCAGCTTCCGCAAGGCTTTTGCCTCGATCTGGCGAATCCGTTCGCGGGTCACGCTGAACTGCTGGCCGACTTCCTCCAGCGTGTGGTCAGTGTTCATGCCGATGCCAAACCGCATCCGCAGGACCCGTTCCTCGCGCGGGGTGAGCGAAGCCAGAACCCGAGTGGTGGTTTCCTTGAGGTTTTCCTGAATGGCGCTGTCCAAGGGCAGCACGGCATTCTTGTCCTCGATGAAATCGCCCAGCTGGCTGTCTTCCTCGTCGCCGATCGGGGTTTCCAGAGAGATCGGCTCCTTGGCGATCTTCATCACCTTGCGGACCTTCTCCAGCGGCATTTGCAGCTTGTCTGCCAGTTCCTCCGGGGTCGGCTCGCGGCCAATCTCGTGCAGCATCTGACGGCCGGTGCGGACCAGCTTGTTGATCGTCTCGATCATATGGACCGGGATCCGGATGGTGCGGGCCTGATCCGCGATCGAGCGGGTGATCGCCTGACGGATCCACCAGGTCGCATAGGTCGAGAATTTGTAGCCGCGACGGTATTCGAATTTGTCCACCGCCTTCATCAGGCCGATATTGCCCTCCTGGATCAGGTCCAGGAACTGCAGGCCGCGGTTGGTGTATTTCTTGGCGATCGAGATCACGAGGCGCAGGTTGGCCTCGACCATTTCCTTTTTGGCCTGACGCGCCTCTTTCTCACCTTTCTGGACCTGCTGCACGATGCGGCGGAATTCCGAGATATCCAGACCGACATACTGGCCGACCTGGGCCATGTCAGCGCGCAGTTCTTCGACCTTTTCAGTGGAGCGCTCGATGAACATCTGCCAGCCGCGGCCGGGCTTTTCACCCATTTCGGACAGCCAGTTCGGGTCCAGCTCACGGCCACGGTAGGCGTCGATGAACTCACGGCGGTTGATGCGGGCCTGGTCGGCCAGCTTCACCATCGAGCTGTCGATCTGCATGACACGGCGGTTGATGCCGTAGAGCTGGTCGATCAGCGCTTCGATACGGTTGTTGTGCAGGTGCAGGCCATTCACCAGCTCAACGATTTCCGAACGCAGCGACTGGTAACGCGCTTCGTCGTCGGCGCTGAAGGAACCGTCCTCGTTCAGGGTTGCCGAAATCCGGCTGTCCTGCATTTCACTGAGTTCGGCGAAATCGGTGGAGATCCGCTCCAAAGTGACCAGAACCCGGTCCTTGAGCGCAGCTTCCATCGCGGCGAGCGACATGTTGGCCTGCTCGTCATCATCGTCATCGTCATCGTCTTTGGAGATGGGGTTGCCATCGGCGTCGAGTTCCGGACCGGTGTCCTCTTTTACAGGCTTGGCTGCCTGCACCGCGGCGGTGTCGACGACCGGCTCTTCCTCTTCGCCGTCCTCATCCATCTGGTTGCCAAAGGTGGCCTCCAGGTCGATGACGTCTCGCAGAAGAATGTCTTCGGACAGAAGTTCGTCATGCCAGATGGTGATGGCCTGGAAGGTCAGCGGGCTTTCACACAGCCCAAGGATCATCGTGTTGCGGCCCGCTTCGATGCGCTTGGCAATCGCGATCTCACCTTCGCGGGACAGCAGTTCAACCGACCCCATCTCGCGCAGGTACATGCGCACCGGGTCGTCGGTACGGTCCAGCTTCTCGGTCTGAGCACCGGACAGGGCAACCTCTCGCGGGCCCTCGGTGGTGGCCAGCTCGGTCGAGCCCTTGTTCTCTTCTTCCTCGGCCTCTTCGTCCTCGATGATATTGATGCCCATTTCGCTGAGCATCGACATCACGTCTTCGATCTGTTCCGAGTTGACCTGATCCGGCGGCAGAACCTGATTGAGCTGATCGTAGGTGATGTAGCCCTTCTCGCGGGCCTCAGCGATCATTTTCTTGACCGCGGCCTGGCTCATGTCCAGCGAGATTTCGGCGTCCTGATCGTCAGGTTTGCGGTCGTCGGTGTCTTTGGCGGCCATTCATTGCTCCATATCAGGGGCTGCGGGGGATGATTCGCTGACGCGAATCATTAGCGCGATCTTCTGATTCGTCACCCCGTTTACCCAATTTTCCTGTGCTCTTCCTTAGCAAAACGCAGAATCACCCTGCATGTTACTTTTCGGAGAAGCCGATCCGGTCCAAAAGGGCGCCAAAGGCGTCGCGCTCATCCCGGTTGAGCCGCGCGCCGTTCTTGCCCACATCATAGGTCGCCTTATCCTCATTCTCACTGCGCACGGCCCTGTTTCTGGCTTCGGCAGCCTGCCGCAGTCGCCAGGTCAGCGCTTCATCTGCAAGGCCGTCCAAATCCTCTTCGGCCTCTGCCAATTCTGCATCCAGCCCGCGCCGCGCCTCGAGTTTTGCGAGTTCCTCGGCCAGGGTCATGCTGGCCAGTTCCGTATCGCCGGGTTTGCGCAGGCAGGGGATGATTGCCACATGGCGCAAGGCAAAGAGGTTTTCAAGGGCATGAGGCCCCAAAGACCAGTCAATTTCCTCGCGCAGCCGGTCGGGCGCGTCGATACCGTAGCGCAGAACCATGTCGCGCAGCGCCGCCAGATCCGGGTCGGCGCATTGCAGCCGTTCCAGGCTGGTCTCGAACTCGCGGATAACATCAGGCGTGGTGATCGCCGTGGCCAGGATCACCGCTTCACGCATGGCGGCAAAATATTCGTCCTCGGCACCTGCCACCAGCGACGCACGGGTGGTTGCCCGCGGCTGCGGGATCGGGCCAAATCCCTTGCCTGGTTTCCACGGTGCGCGGGCACCGTCGCGGAAACCACCGCCCTTGCCGCTACGCGGCTGGTAGCCGCCCCCGCCGCCACTGTCGCGGTTGCCGCGGAACAGCTGCCAGCGCATTTCCTTGACGTCTTCGCCATAGTGCTTGCGGATCGATGGATCGCGGATCAGTTTGATTTTCTCACGCAGCGCCTTATCCAGCGCCGCCTTGCGCTCGGGGCTGTCGAAAACCTTGCCTTCGGTTTCCCGCTGCCACAGCAGCTTGACCATCGGCATCGCCTGATCCAGCACCGCCTGCACTGCATCGGGGCCTTCGGAGCGGATCATATCGTCCGGGTCCTTGCCCTCTGGCATGATGGCAAAGCGCAGGGACTTGCCCGCCTCCAATAGCGGCAACGCAAGATCAATCAGCCGCATCGCGGCGCGGATACCTGCCTTGTCGCCATCCAGCGCAATGATCGGCTCATCCGACATCCGCCACAGCATCTGCAGCTGGTTTTCGGTGATGGCAGTGCCGAGCGGCGCCACCGAAGACTGGAACCCGCCCTCGGCCAGCGCAATCACATCCATATAGCCTTCGGCAACGACCAAAGTAGAGCCGCGCCCCGATGCAGAGCGCGCAGGACCATGATTGTAAAGGCTGCGGCCTTTGTCGAACAGCTCAGTCTCGGGCGAATTCAGATATTTGGCGTTGTCATTGGGGTCCATTGCCCGGCCGCCAAAGGCAATCGCCCGGCCGCGCGCATCCCGGATCGGGAACATGATCCGGTTGCGGAAGGTGTCATAGGGCTTGCCGCCCTTGTTCGAGGGTTTCGCCAGCCCCGCGCCGATGATCAGATCCTCGGGCACGTTCTTGCCGCGCAGCGCATCCCACATGTTCTGCCAACCGTCAGGGGCAAAGCCGATTTCCCAACGGTCCAGCGCCTGCGCCGTCAGTCCACGGCGCTGCAGATAGGCGCGAGCGTCCCCTGCAGCACCCGTTTTCAGCTGCAAGCGGAAGAATTGCACGGCCTGCTCCATGACGTCAGCAAGCAAAGTCCGGCGGTCCTGTTTTTCCTGCGCGCGCGGATCGCGTTTGGGCATCTCCATGCCTGCTTCCTGCGCCAGAATCTCCACCGCTTCCATGAAACCGACATTCTCGGTTTCCTGGACAAACTTCAGCGCATCACCTTTTGCGTGACAGCCGAAGCAATAGTAAAAGCCCTTGCGATCCTCCACATGGAAAGACGCGGTCTTTTCGTGATGGAAAGGGCACGGGCTCCAAAAATCCCCTTTGCCCGGCTGCGACTTGCGCTGATCCCACATGACTTTGCGCCCGACAACATCAGAGATACTGATGCGGGTGCGCAATTCATCCAGAAAGCCAGGCGGCAATGACATATCAGTTGGACTTCAGCTGTTTCTGCATCGCCTGGATCTGATCCCAGTTCTGCAGGCACTGTTCCTCGAACAGCGCACCAAGGTCGGTGGTCTTCAAGTCACGCCGCTTCAGTGTGTAAACGTGGCTTGCCAGTTGCGGGATCGCGTTTGAATAGGCATCGGGCCATTCCGGTTCGCTGTCCAGAATGACCTGCTCCACCTCTTCCTGCTTTACCCGGTCCAGCCGCGCCTGCTGCACTGCGGCCATGACCTGGCCCTGATATTTGCAGCTTTGTTCTTTGGTTTCAGAAGCATAGGCCGGAGCCGCCAGCAAGGCGGCTGCAAAGGCGATGCGGATCATAGATGCGCTCCGGGAATCAGTTGGTGATCCCCAGAGGTTACCCCCGCGCCGCGACAGCTTCCATCGCTGTTTTCAAATCATGCACAAGCGTTTTCGCCATTGAGCGGAACACCAGGATCTGAAGCGCCTGCGGGCCGGTCCTGGTGACCGAGGCCATCATGTGCTTCAGTTCGGTGCGTACGGTATGCCCGCGCTTGAAAACCTGCGGCCGTAGATCCACCGGCACCAGCCGCGCCAGCACGTCTTCGGCGCCATTGCCATCCAGCTTCACCACCGCCCAGGCATCGCTCTGATCGGTCAGCGCCGCGTGTTTGGCCAGCTTGGCGTCCGGCACCGGCCCCATCAGCAGCGCCATGTCCCGGCCAAACCAGACCGCACGGCTGCCGACCTTTCCGGTCGTCCGGTTCACAGCCGGAAAGGCCATGCCATGGGCGTCTTCCAGCGCCTTGCTCAGCGTGTCCTGCTGCCCTTTGAAGGGGGCTACGATCCACATATTGCCAGGCTGTTCCTCAGTCAGGCTCATTCCGCCGATAGTCACCGGCAGCAGCCCGTCGCAGGGGCTTTTTGCAGTCAGTTCAGCCACGGGCACGCCCTCCTTCAGGGTCAAAGAACACAGGTGAAACAACCTCGCACAGGGTGTCGACACCGCGCATATGATCGATCAGGCGTACGGTTTCGCCGATGCGGTCCGGGCCTTCCTTCAGAAAGGCGAGACCAATCGGATGACCCAAAGTCGGCGAATAGCCTGCCGAGGTCACATAGCCCTGGTCATAGATCCGCTCGACCGGGTCTCCGGGTGTGAACAGATGCGCACCGGCGGTGATTTCCTTGGCTGCACCGACGGGTTTCAAACCCACCATGCGCATCCGGTCTTCGGCCATCAGGCCTTCGCGGGTAGACATCGCCTTGCCCAGGAAGGCCTTCTTCTTGGACATCATCCCCTGCAGACCAAGGTCAAAGGCGGTCACGGTGCCATTGATCTCTGCATGGGTGATCAACCCCTTCTCGATCCGCAGCACATTGAGCGCCTCCATGCCATAGACGCCCCCGCCCATCGCTTCGGCCCGTTTCAGCAGTTCGCGGAACAAAGCGGCGCCAAAACGCGCAGGCACGGCAATCTCATAGGCATGCTCACCCGAGAAGGAGATCCGGAACAGCCGCCCCTTGACCCCCAGCACGGTCGCCTCGCCGCAACCCATAAAAGGCCAGGTCCCGCTGTTCACGTCCTCGTCCAAAAGACCGTTCAGCAGTTCCTGCGACTTCGGACCAGCCACAGCGAACTGCGCCCATTGCTCAGTCACCGAGGCAAAGCGCACGTCCCATTCCGGGTGCAGCACCTGAGAGACAAACTCCATATGCGCCATCACCTGTCCCGCCGCAGCGGTTGTGGTGGTCATCACATAATGGGTCTCACCCAGCCGCGCGGTGGTGCCGTCATCCATGACAAAACCGTCCTCGCGCAACATCAGCCCATAGCGGACCTTGCCCACCTTCAGTGTGCTGAAGGTGTTGGTGTAGAGAAAGTCGAGGAACTTGCCCGCGTCGGCGCCCTGGATGTCGATCTTGCCCAGGGTGGAGACATCGCAGATGCCCACCGCATTGCGCACCAGCGTCACCTCGCGGTCGCAGGACTGGCGCCAATTGGTTTCACCCGGCTTGGGGTAATAGGCCGCACGGTACCACAGGCCCACCTCCAGCTGATGCGCTCCGCGGGTATCACTCTCGCCATGCGAGGTCAAAAAGCGCTGCGGCTTAAAGCCCTCATCCACAGCCCCGGCGCCCATGGCGCCAATGGAAACCGGCACAAACGGCGGCCGGAAAGTAGTGGTGCCGGTTTCGGGAATGGTCCGACCTGTCGCATCTGCCAGCACCGCCAGTGCGGCAACGTTGGAGTTCTTGCCCTGATCCGTCGCCATGCCTTGGGTGGTGTAGCGCTTCATATGCTCGACCGAGCGGAAGTTCTCCACCGCCGCCTGTTTCACGTCCTTGACAGTCACGTCATTCTGGAAGTCAAGCCAGGCACGACCTTTGCCCGGCACGGCCCACAGGGCGGCGATGCGGTAGGGATCATCCTCTGCATCCGGCAAATCAGCCGCAGCGGATTTCAGGCCCAGCGCCTCCACCACCTTGCCGGCAGCTTCAGCGCCTTCGCGCAGCGCACCGGCAGTAGAGAAGGTGCCATTGCAGGCCCCAGCCGTGACCATCCCGGGCACAGCACCCTCAGCCGGAACAAAGGCCAGCGCCTCACGGTTCCATTGCGGGCGACTGTTCAGATGGCAGGTCAGATGCACAGAAGGGTTCCAGCCGCCGGACATTGCCAGACAGTCGGTCTGAACCTTCTCCTCGCCTTTTACTGAGCGCACAGTAATGCTCTCGATGCGCTGGCGGCCCGCACTGCCGCAAACCTGCGCTCCCTTGATCACCTGATACGGGCCATCGACAGGCGCGTCATGGCGGCTGTCGATAACTGCGGCGATGTGAACACCGGCGTCATGCAGGTCGCGGGCGGTGCGGTGGGCCTGATCGTTGTTGGCAAACAGGGTCACCCGTTCACCCGGCGCTACTCCCCAGCGGTTCAGATAGGCACGCACCGCGCCCGCCATCATGATGCCGGGACGATCATTGTTGCGGAACGCCACCGGACGCTCGATCGCGCCTGCTGCCAACACCGCATGCTTGGCCGCAATCCGCCAGAAGCATTCGCGCGGCAGATGGCTGCCCCGCAGCGAATGCCGCCGCGGCAGATGGTGCGAGACCCGCTCCAGCACGCCGTAGGTCCCCTGATCATAGGCACCGGTTACAGCGGTGCGGGTCATCAGCCGCACATTATCCATTGCCTCCAGCTCGGCCAGCACCTCGGCAGCCCATGCGTGGCCCGGCTTGCCGCCGATCTCCTCGCGTTCGGCCAGCAGGCGGCCTCCCATGCGGCTGTCCTCCTCCGCCAGGATCACATCCGCCCCGGCCCGGCCCGCAGTCAGCGCAGCCATCAGACCAGCAGGCCCGGAGCCGATCACCAGCACGTCGCAGAAGGCAAAGGCCTTCTCATAGGTGTCACGGTCCGCCTCACCCGATAGCGCGCCCAGACCCGCAGCATTGCGGATCATCGGCTCATACAGCTTCTCCCAGAAGGCTGCAGGCCACATGAAGGTTTTGTAGTAGAACCCGGCGGTAAAGAACGGTGCCGCCAGATCGTTCACCGCCATCACGTCGCGCTCAACAGAGGGCCAGCAGTTCTGGCTGCGTGCCTCCAGCCCCTCGAACACCTCCTGCTGCGTGGCGCGGATGTTCGGGTCCTGCTCGCCGCCGGTGCCAATGGTCACCAGCGCGTTCGGCTCCTCGCTGCCCGCCGTCAGCACCCCGCGCGGGCGGTGATACTTGAATGACCGCCCCATCAGATGCACATCATTTGCCAGCAGCGCCGAGGCCAGCGTGTCACCTTCCAACCCCATCATGTGGCGGCCATTAAAGCCAAACGTGACCGGCTTCGCGCCCTGATTCAAACCTTTTCCGGGAAGCCTCATTTCTCACCTCCCAGCCCGGCTTCGGAGGCCAGCTCTACGTCCAGAATCTCATGGGTTGCTGTATTGCGGGTCACTTTCAACCAGGAACCGCAGCCCAATTCGTGATACCACAGCTCATCCAGCGGCCCTGCCGGGTTTTCACGCAGATTCACATGTTCATGCCAGGTCTCCAGATCCGCACCCTCAGCCGGGCGCACCAGAGCGGCGCCTTTGTAATAGAATTCGCGGCGGTCTCTTTCACCGCAGAGCGGACAGGCAATCCTCATGACCAGCGCCCTTTCATCTTTGCAAAAATACTCCGGGGGTGAGGCCGCAAGGCCGAGGGGGCAGCGCCCCCTGCTGCGGCAGAGATGAAATCAATGCAAGTTATGCTGCGCACCGGTTCCCTCCTCATCCATCAGGCCCACGCCGCTGCGGAAGCGGTCCAGCTTCAGTTTCGTCGCCGCCCCATGCGGCCGGTCCGTGGCAATCAGATGCGCATAGACATGGCCTGAGCCCGGTGTCGCCTTGAAACCGCCGTAGCACCAGCCGCAATTCAGGTAGAGACCATCAACGGGTGAATGGTCGATGATGGGCGAGCCGTCCGGCGTCATATCCATGATGCCGCCCCAACTGCGCAGCAGCCTGGCCTTACTAAGGGCCGGAACCATCGCCACAAAGCTTTCCATTGTATGCTCCACCATCGGCAGGTTGCCCCGCGCGGCATAGGAGCTGTAGAAATCCAGATAGCTGCCAAACACCATGCCGCCCTTGTCGGACTGGCTGATGTACAGATGCCCCTCGGCAAAGGTGATCACGTGATCAACGATTGGTTTCAACCCTTCAGAGACAAAGGCCTGCAGGACGTGGCTCTCGATCGGCAGGGTTAGACCAGCCATTGCCGCCACCTGACCCGACCGTCCCGCTGCCGCCAGCGCCACCTTCTTGGCCCGGATGGGACCGCGGGCGGTCTGCACCCCGATCACTTTGCCGCCTTCCACGTCAATGCCGGTCACTTCGCAGTTCTGGATCAGATCGACGCCGCGCATGTCAGCGCCGCGGGCATAGCCCCAGGCCACAGCATCGTGGCGCGCAGTGCCGGCCCGGCGCTGCATCAGCCCGCCCATGATCGGGAAACGGTTGTTGTCATAGTTCAGGAACGGGGCCAGCTCACGCACCCGCTCGCGGCTCAGAAGTTCGGCATCATCCCCCTGATTGATAATCGCATTGCCCCGGCGCACCGCCGCGTCGCGCTGGCCGTCATTGTGGAACAGATTGATGATCCCGCGCTGGGACATCATTGCGTTGTAGTTCAGGTCCTGCTCCATCCTCTCCCACAGTTTCAGAGAGTGGGAGTAGAACTCGGAATTGCCCGGCAGATAATAGTTGGCCCGCACAATGGTGGTGTTGCGCCCCACATTGCCGCCGCCAAGATATCCCCTCTCCAGCACCGCAACATTGGTGATGCCATGCTCTTTGGCCAGGTAATAGGCCGTCGCCAGCCCGTGGCCGCCGCCGCCGATGATCACGACATCATATTCGGATTTGGGCTCAGGGTCCCGCCAATGAGGTTTCCACCCCTTGTTTCCGGTGAGCCCCTCCTTGAGCACACGCCAGCCCGAAAACCGCATGTCGTCCCTCCCCGTCAATTCACTTTCGCTGGCCGGAAAAACTCCGTCCCGGCCCTGGCCGCATTGCTACCCGCTTTCACGTGCTACTCCTAGTCCCAAGACTAGGGCTACGGCACTTCAGCATGGCTTTGCCGCAAATCACATTAACTATTCACTTATGTCTAGTGCTAATTGCGACGGCAGATGACGCAATGTGGATCAGTGCCAAGAAAACAGGGCAGAGAGTTTCCCCTCTGCCCCGCCAGTCATTTGCCACTCTTCAAGCCCGGTCAGAGCCCCTTGGCGTGATAGCTTTTGGCGACCTTGTCGATCGACACCAGATAGGCGGCAGTACGCAGGTCGGTGACATCATCGCGGCTGTGCCAGACTTCGCGCATCGACTGGTAGGCCGCCCGCATGGTGTCATCCAGACCGGAGCGCACCAGTTCCAGCTCACCTGCGCCTTTCAGATACTTGTCCTTAAAGTCAGGCGACATCGACCAGGTATTGCCCAGAACATCGTCCAGGCGCTGCAGCTCGTCGATCACCAGCTGATGGCGCGCCTCTTCCTGGCGGCGCTGCATGCGGCCGAAACGGATATGGCTCAGGTTCTTCACCCACTCAAAGTAGGATACGGTCACACCGCCTGCATTGGCATACATGTCGGGTATGATCACACAGCCTTTGTCGCGCAGGATTTCATCCGCGCCGGCAGTCACAGGGCCATTCGCCGCCTCAATGATCAACGGCGCTTTGACACGTTCAGCATTGGACAGGTTGATCACCCCTTCCAGGGCCGCCGGGATCAGGATGTCGCAGTCCTCCTCCAGCAGAACAGAGCCATCTTCCATGTACTGCGCATCCGGGTAGCCCGACACACCGCCGTGCTTGACGATCCAATTGCGCACCGCCTCTACGTCCAGGCCATCTGCACTGAACAGACCGCCGTCGCGTTCAATGATCCCGGTAATCAGCGACCCGTCTTCCTCAGACAGGAACTTGGCTGCGTGGTAACCCACATTGCCGAGCCCCTGGACAATGACCCGCTTGCCATCCAATTTCCCTGTCAGCCCGGCTGCAGCCTTGTCTTCCTCATAGCGGAAGAACTCTCGCAGCGCGTATTGCACACCGCGCCCCGTCGCCTCGACACGGCCAGCGATACCGCCCGCGTTCAGCGGCTTGCCGGTGACACAGGCCTTAGCGTTGATGTCAGTTGTATTCATCCGCGCATATTGGTCTGCAATCCAGGCCATCTCGCGCTCGCCGGTGCCCATATCGGGCGCAGGCACGTTTTGCGACGGGTTGATCAGATCGCGCTTGGCCAGTTCGTAAGCAAAGCGGCGGGTGATCAGCTCCAGTTCATGTTCCTCGTACTCGCGCGGATCAATGCACAAGCCGCCCTTGGAGCCACCGAACGGTGCCTCAACCAAGGCGCATTTATAGGTCATCAGCGCCGCCAGCGCCTCGACCTCATCCTGATTTACACCGGTGGCATAGCGGATACCGCCCTTTACGGGTTCCATATGCTCGGAATGCACCGACCGGTAACCGACAAATGTATGCATGGAACCGCGCAGGCGCACACCAAAGCGCACTGTATAGGTCGCATTGCACACTCTGATCTTCTCTTCCAGCCCCGGCGGCAGGTCCATCAGTTTTACCGCCCGGTTAAACATCAGGTCCACGCTCTCGCGGAAGCTCGGCTCTGTGCGGCTGCTCATAAAAAATTCTCCGTGCTCAAACATCGACTCGCTGCCGATGATGCTCTCACTCTATGCAGAGAAGCTTAAGGAGTGCGACCTTTTTGACCCTTTTCGATCAAAAAGATTCGCATCCCTGCGACCGCGCAAGTTTCACCCGTGCCGTTCAGGCGATTGTTCCGCCTTTCGCCACAACATCGTGAAATCGCCCAAGATTAGAATTTCCACGCAATACAATCGCGAGCAATTTGACCCATTTCCGCCGCAATTCCGCCCATTTTACCAAGCAATAATTAATGGAATTCCGCTGCAGAAGCCGGGCTGGCCTGTTCCCCAGCCGCAAGGGGGTATTTAGATGAGTATGCACCACAAGAATTCTACCGCGCTGAGCAATCCGCTCAGGCTGCGCTGCCCAACCAAGATACGCTCCTTCCTGCGGGAAGAGGACGGCGTTCTGGCAAAGCCGATGATCGGCACCCTGATCCTTATGCTGGCCATCGGCGGCATCGGCGTCGATCTGATGCGGATGGAGCGTGACCGCACCACCCTGCAATACACGCTGGACCGGGCCGTTCTGGCCGCTGCTGACCTGGATCAGGTGCTTGAACCTGAAGATGTTGTTCAGGACTACCTGAGCAAAGCAGGTCTAGGCGACTATTACAGCACACCGATTGTACAGGAATCACTGGGCTACAAGAGTGTTGAAAGCACTGTAAGTGCTACCTTCCCCACCCATCTGGCAAAGTTCGCCGGTCTCGACGACCTGCCGATTTATGCCAATTCGCGCGCGGAAGAGAGCATCGACGGTGTCGAAATCTCGATGGTTCTGGACGTTTCAGGTTCCATGAGGTCCAACAACCGGCTGACCAACCTGAAAGTCGCGGCGAAAGATTTTGTCGATACGATGGTGGCAAACACAACCGACGGCAAAATGTCGATTTCCATCGTACCCTACGCGACCCAGGTTTCGCTGCCAGAAGACCTGTACAATCAGTATAATATCTCCACGCCGGGTGACACGATCTACTCGCGTTGTGCAAATTTTGCAGGCTCGGATTTCGAGTCCGCATCTCTTTCACAGGAAGATGAGCTGGACGGCACCATGCACTTCACCCCCTGGGGCAGTACGAGGCGTGACAACCGGACTTACTATTCCAACCCCCAGTTGGTGAGTTCGCCGGTGTGCGAAGACGATCCCACCCGGGAAATTCTGCCATTCCAAAAGGATGCCACGGTACTCAAGAGTTACATCGATAGTTTTTGGGGCGGCGGCAACACTTCGATCGACATCGGCATGAAATGGGGCACGACCCTACTGGATCCTTCAGCACGGCCTGCCATCAGCGCCCTGACCACAGGCACAGAGGCATCGGTGCCGGATGATTTTGCGGCACGTCCTTCGGAATATACAGATACCGATACCGTAAAAGTCATCGTGTTGATGACAGACGGCCAGAACACTTCGCAATACTATGTTGAAAGCGATCACCGCGAAGGTGCCTCAAACGTCTGGTACGACGCGGCGACCAAACGCTATTCAACTTACAACCCGTCGAACGGAAAGTATTACTGGCATGATGTGTCTTCGTACTGGAAGACACAGCCATACGGCGACGCCCCGCAAAGGCTAGGCTATTCTGACCTGTTTGCATCGACGTCACTGAAATATCTTTACTATAACCTCTACCGCGACTGGATGGGCACCAGCTCTGCCCGCAGTGCCTGGTACTATGGTGTCTATGACTACTATGGCAATTCGACCAAAAATGCGCGCACTCGCAGCATTTGCCAGGCAGCCAAAGATCAGGGGATAATAGTCTATACAATCGGCTTTGAAGCCCCCAGCAACGGGGTAGCGGTCCTGCAGGATTGCGCCAGTTCCGACTCCCATTATTTCGACGTTGACGGGCTTGAAATCAGTGACGCGTTCGCATCGATTGCAACGTCCATCCGCCAGCTGAGGTTGACCCAATGATTAGACGCATGAAACGAAACCTGCGCCATTTCCGGGTGCATGAAGATGGCAATGCTTCGCTAGAGTTCGCCATTGTCATCCCCGCCTTTCTATTGATCTTGATGACGACAGTTGAGCTGGGGATGATCAACCTGCGCCACTCGCAACTGGAACGCGCTCTTGACCAGACTGTCCGCGACATCCGCCTGACTACCGGCGCAAGCCCACAGCATGACGATATCCGCGATGCAGTATGCGAGCGCTCGGGCTTCATTAACGATTGCAGCACGTCGCTGCGGCTGGAGATGGTACAGGTTGATCCGTTCAACTGGACGCCGATCAGCTCCACTGCGGACTGTGTCAACCGTATCGAGGATGTCCAGCCTGTCCGGAACTTCGTCAACGGCCAATCGAACGAGCTGATGCTGATCCGCGCCTGCATGAAATTCAAACCGCTTTTCCCGACTTGGGGTCTGGGGGACAGCTTGGCCAAGGACGAAGACGGCCGTATCGCCCTGACCGCATCATCCGCATTTGTTCAGGAACCGAGGTGACCTATGCTGACTGCTCTTAAACAATTCCTACCCGAGCGTCTGCGCAGCTTTCGGCGCCTCACTGATGGCAACGTCTCGATCGAGTTTGCGCTTTATGCTCCGCTCCTGCTTGTCGTGTTTGCAGCGATCTATACTTTTTTCGATGCATTCCGCCGCGACAGCGTCAATCTGAAAGCCGCCTTTACGATCTCCGATCTGATCTCCCGAGAGACCACGGCGATCAACGACGACTATCTCGACAGCATGTATGAGATGGCCAAATTGCTGATCCGTCAGGATACTGAGCTGGGCATGCGGGTTTCAGTGGTGCACTGGGACGAAGACGATGCCAAATTCTACGTCGACTGGTCCGAAGTACGTGGCACCTCTGACTCCAGCTGGACAGACGGAACGATCAACAACGTGTCGGAACAATTGCCGGACATGCCAGACCAGGAGCGTGTCATTCTGGTGGAAACCTTCAACGAAGTTGACCCATTCTTCGATGTCGGTCTGCCAACTCTCAACTTGGACAACTTCGTCTTCACCCGTCCGCGCTTTGCTCCGCTCGTCCCCTTTGAGGGAAGCGCCACCGGTTCCGGCAGCCACAATGACGACACCGACGGCATCGACTAAGGTTGACCCAAGAACTGTACAAAGCTCACTGGCCGCGCTGCACCAGCATCGCGGCCAGAATTTCTGACATCGCCTTGCCTTGCGATCCGGGTGTCACACCGCCAATGCCGATCCGGCGGCCAGATCGCCACCAAAGCCCGGGCATCCAGACCCTGGCCTCTGTTGTTTTGGTACGGATCAGAAAACCGTTCGATGGTTTGAAGGCAAAAAAGCCACGGTCGATGGCTTCGATGTCCTTTACCTGTGCAATGACCCGCCCATCAGAACACCGCAGCACTTCTGTCGTCAGCTCGATCCTGTGAACGGTCGCTTGCCACATCCGCACCGACAGCCACAAAGCCGCAAATCCAACCGCAAGCAGGAACACCAGCCAGGGTGGAGAAGGCGGCGCCGCAAAAACGACAAATATCAGAAGGCAACCGGTCAGCCCCAGCATTGCCGTTCCCATCACACGCCGCCCGGCCGAGGCTTCAATAGCAGCCAAAACGTCCCCGTTCATCCGTTGCTCCCTTTTCTGCCCTGCCGGGCATAGACCGTATCGGAAAAAGAAAACAGCCCCCGCCGGAGCAGGGGCTGGCTGCAGCCGTGCAGTTTTGGGGAAACTTACTCCGCAGCAGCGCGGCGCACGACCACCTCGTAACCGGGTTCTTCCGGCTCATCGTCGATCAGTTCCTGCGGGAAGCCCGGTGCAGTGATTGACAGGCCAGTGGCTTCTTCCAGGCGTTCGATCATCCGGTCGGACTGCGCCCGCTCGCCATAGCGGCTCTGACCGTCCTTCATCATCTCGATCATCAGAGGCGACAGCTCAAGCGGCACGTTGTTGCGGTCCGCCAGGGTCTGGAACAGACCGATGTCCTTCATCACCAGATCCATGGTGAAATTCACATCGCGCGACCCCGACAGGATCAGCTGGCTTTCGGTTTCATGCGCAAAAGACGTGCCTGAAGACATCGAGATCGCCTCAAACGTCATGCCCAGATCCATGCCGCAGGCCTTCATGACCGTCAGTGCTTCCATGACCGCCAGCAGGTTCAGGTTGGCCAGATAGTTGGTCATCACCTTCAGGGTTGAGGAATTGCCGATATCGCCCACATGCAGGATGCGGCGGCCCATGGTGGTCAGGATTGGCAGGATGCGTTCAAAGGTTGCGCGCTCACAGCCTGCGTAGATCGAGATATTGCCGGTGCCCGCCCGGTGGCAGCCGCCGGAAACCGGGCAGTCAACCGGCTCGCCGCCGCGCTCTGCCACCAGGGCGCCGAGGCGCTTCACTTCTTCCACGTCGGTGGTGGACATTTCCATCCAGACCTTACCGGGCTGCACATGCGGGATCATTTCGGACACCACTGCGTCAGACGCCGCCGGGCTCGGCAGGCAGGTGATCACCGCATCGCAATCCTGCATCATCTGTGCCGGGCTGCCACCCGCCTTTGCGCCGCGCTCCACAAAGGATTGCACCAGATCCGCATCCAGGTCGTGCACGCTCACGTCCAAGCCGTTGCGCACCAGGCTGCCTGCCAGTTTACCGCCAACGTTGCCAAGGCCAATAAAGCCGACTTTCATGTCCGTTGCCATTTTGTATCTCCTCACAGGGGAATTCATTTGCGGCATGGCTAGCTTGACCCCCGCCAAAATTAAAACGAATAATATCGCAGTCTGACCCTATGAAATTTTGCAACACATGTCTGATCTGCCCAATCTCGTCTGGCTGCGTGCATTTGAGGCCGCCGCCCGCCTGCAAAGCTTCACGGCCGCCGCCGAAGAACTGGGGCTGACCCAAGCCGCCGTAAGCCACCAGGTCCGCAGCCTGGAAAAAAGCTTTGGCATCACGCTGTTCATCCGCCGTTCGCGGCATTTGGAGCTGACGCAACTGGGCCATGCCTATTACCCCTCTGTTGCCCAGGCTCTTACCGATATCGCATATTCTACCCGCGGGCTGCTGGGGCATGCGCAGACGCGTACGGTGACACTAAGAGCGCCTGTATCGACCGCTGTTTTGTGGATCGCCCCGCGGCTGGGTTCGTTCCATACCGCCTATCCGCATATACGCATCCGGCTGATTTCGGCCGTCTGGGCCGACAGCACCCAGGACGAAGACGTGGATATCGACCTGAGGCTGGGACCATCCGGCTGGTTCGACCGGCGCGCCCATCTGCTGTCTGCCGAAAGCGTGATCCCGGTGGCGCAGCCACAGCTGGCGCAGCAGCTGCAATCGGTTGACCAACTGTTTGACCAGACACTCATCCACATTCACGGATATCAGGACCACTGGCTGCGCCTTTCGGAACAGGAGGGCGTGCCGCTGAAAAACCGATCTGCGCCGCTCTATGTGGACACGTCGCTCGCCGCAATTGAAATGGCAGCCTCCGGCCCCGGGGTTGCGATGCTGATGCGACGCTATGCCGAGCTGTCGCTGTCGCAAGGACGGCTGACACAGGTGCTGAAGGCCGAGATCCCCATGGGACAGGGGCATTATCTGATGCCTGCTGCAGGCGAAGCCCCAAACAGCGCCGAGGTCGCCATGGTGCGGGATTGGGTTGTCTCCTTGTTCTGTTGACTCCCCCCGCGCCCGCTCTTGCCCATATCTGAATTGACCGATAGCGTCCGCCCATGCCCTGGCCCCAAAATACCCCGCCCCAGCGCGACGGCGATGCAGCCGCCGGAATCGAAGTCACCGATGATTTCGAGCGTTTCTCACAGCGAAACGACGTCTTCACCCGTGCCTTCTGGGACGAGAAGGTCAAATCCAAACACACCGCCAAGTTCTTTTCCTCCTACCGGATGGAGGCCGCACCGCGGCGCGGCGACGGGTTTACCCAGCGCGACTTTGCCCTGCGCAATGCCGCGTGGCTGATCTCTGATGTGGTTTCCAGCCGCCGCGCCAAGGACGGTATCCGCGAAGGCTTCCAAGCCGCCATCCAGCCTGACACACCGGTGGCCAAGGACGCGCTGGAAGTGGACGATCCTGCCAAAATGTCAGCCGAGGTGAAGCGCATTGCAAAATTCTTTGGCGCTGATCTTTGCGGCATCACGGATATGGACGAGCGCTGGCTATACAGCGCCC
Organism: Leisingera sp. S232; assembly: GCF_049800895.1. Lineage (NCBI taxonomy): Bacteria > Pseudomonadati > Pseudomonadota > Alphaproteobacteria > Rhodobacterales > Roseobacteraceae > Leisingera > Leisingera sp. S232. The sequence goes on from NZ_JBNAFX010000021.1 coordinate 50,228, forward strand.
GCGTCGATGCCCGCGACATGTCCGAGGCGCCGCATAACCTGCCCGAAGGGCTGAACAGTGTCATCGTGCTGGGCCATGAGATGGACAAGGAGCTGGTCGCCACCTACCCCTCTGCCCTGGCAGGCGCTGCAACCGGGCGGGAATACAGTCATGAAGCCTCCATCGTGATGCAGCTTGCCGCCTATGTGCGGAACCTGGGGTATGAGGCGGTGCCATCGATGAATGACACCGGCCTGGTCATTCCCTATGCGGTGAAGGCAGGCCTGGGCGAATACGCCCGGAACCAGATGGTCATCACGCCAGAGTTCGGGCCGCGCCTGCGGTTTTCCAAGATCTTTACCAACCTGCCGCTGGCCCATGATGTGCCGCAACCCTCAGGGGTGAAGGATTTTTGCGGCATCTGCACCAAATGCGCCGATGCCTGCCCGGTGAAAGCGCTGCCTTACGGGCCGCCCTCTGCCGAGACTGCCAATGTCTCAGCCATCAAGGGCGTCAAAAAATGGACATCGGATGCCGAGAAATGCTTCTCCTTCTGGGCCAAGATGGCTTCGGACTGCGCGATCTGCATGCGGGTCTGCCCCTTCAACCGCGACTATTCCAAACGCCGCAACCGGCTGTGGCTGAAACTGGCGCTGAGCCCGCTGCGCAAACTGGCACTGCGGCTGGCAGCAAAGCACGGCGGGCGGAAGAAGCCAGCTGAGTGGTGGGCCGGCTCCGCCTCTGAACAGGACTGAGGCATCCGGCAACAAGGCAGCAACTCCCGCCCGTCCTTGGCGCCTCCGGCGCCGCGTTCCGTTGGGCCGGGCAGCCCTGCGGGCTGCAGAGCCGCTGGCACATTCGGTTCATCAACGCACAGTTCATGTGGCTTGCGGCTGGTTTTATCTCATGTGCGCACAGGCTATTTTGACTGCAGCAACGATGATCAGGAGACAAGAAGATGTCCCTCAGACCCATTCTTGAAAGCCGCCCGGCCCAGCCTCATACCGAAGGCGCCGGTGTCAAACTGCACCGCGCCTTCGGATTTCAGGATCCGTCGGAGCTGGATCCGTATCTGCTGTTTGACGACTTTCGCAACGAAAACCCAGAAGATTACCTGCGCGGTTTCCCCTGGCATCCGCACCGGGGCATCGAAACCATAACTTACGTGCTGGCAGGATCAGTCGAACACAGCGACTCGCTTGGCAATGCGGGCACCCTGGGCGCAGGCGATGTGCAGTGGATGACAGCCGGGTCCGGCATCCTGCATCAGGAAATGCCTTCAGGCAACGCCAAGGGGCAAATGCATGGGTTTCAGCTGTGGGGCAACCTGCCTGCGGCCGAAAAAATGACTGCTCCGCGATATCAGGATAAGCGCGGCGCGGATATTCCCGAAGTGATTGACGACGACGGCACAAGGGTAAAGGTGATCACCGGCGAATTCTGGGGCAAGCGCGGCCCGGTGGACGGGATAGCCGCCGATCCGCAGTATCTGGATGTTTTCCTGCCGGCAGGTGTGAAAAAGACCCTGCCAATAGACACCTACCGCCGTGCCTTTGCCTATGTGTTCGAGGGTAAAGCAGCTTTTGCCGATGCCTCAGCGCCACAGGGTGTTCTCCTGGAAAAGGAAGTTGCCGGCGAAGAGGTCAACATCCGCGACATGTCCGGCGACCGCACCCTGATCCGTTTTGGCAGCGGCGATGAAATCACCGTGCAGGCAGGGCCGGAGGGCGTGCGTTTTCTATTGATCTCGGGTGCGCCGATCAATGAACCGGTTGCCTGGCACGGGCCCATCGTGATGAACACCCAGGCCGAGCTGCGCCAGGCGTTCCGCGATTTGCGCAACGGCACCTTCATCAAGCCCGCACACTGACCGGAAAAACCCGCTGCCCCTGTTGTGCCATGCGGTGCAGGCTACGCCTCCTTGCGCCCATGACGCACTGCGCTTTCCCTGGCCAGCGACTGCTGGGGAAAGTGATAATTGTCCCGGCGTTTCGCGCCGCAGTCAGGGGCGACAAGATCCAGCTCTTCAAGGCCTTTGTGATGAACACCGCCCTGCCAAAAGTGACCCGCCCCGAATAATTTCAAAGGGCCATGGCTTTGGCTTGCGACGATAGCGCCTGCAGGAACCCAGATTATACGCCGATATCTGCTGCCCCCAGAAATCCGGCCGACGGCCCCCCGACAGCTTTCGGCGCAAACAGATCCGGCAATTCCCCAGCGACAAGATCCTGCCGCGATACTGCCCGCCTGCGGTCGGGCTTCAATGTCTGCATGCTCACGTGCTGACTGATTTTTGCACCATGCTCCAATAAACCCGCTCCACTTCATCCAGCGACAAGCGGCCCTCAGAGCGGTACCAGGTATTGACGCCGTTCAGCATCGCAATCACCGCCAGCGTCGCAACCTTGGTGTCGGGAATGTCGAATTCCCCCTGCTCCATCCCCTGTTTCAGGATATCTTCCACCCCGTTCTCGTAATTCCGGCGCAGCGATTCGATGACAGCGAAGTTTTTCTCTGTGAGGTTGCGCAGCTCCATGTAGGCAATGAACACCGCATCCGGGCGTTCCAGATGAAAGCGGATGTGAAAACCGGTAAAGCCGCGCAAACGCTCCAACGCACTGTCGGCCTGAGGCACGGCGTCCCAGGCAGTTTGCAAGTCCGCCATATGGCCCGCCATGAGGTTGAACAGCAGGCTTTGCTTGTCTGGCGTGTAATTATACAGCGCTCCGGCTTGCACCCCGACGTCCTTGGCGATCTGGCGCATAGAAACCGCCGCATAGCCATGCTGCGCAAACAGCCGCAATGCCGCCTCCCGGATACGGGGGCCAGTGATGTCGGAATGAGAACCTTGGGTGCGTGCCATAGTCCGAGAATAACTGAACGATCGTTCAGAAAAAAGGGAATATGCGCCATTATTGCTGATCCGCTGAGCTGCTGCAACAGCGGCCATCTGCCAGCAGCGGCGGAAAATCAATTGCCGCCCCCCGCGGTTGCGCCTAAAACCAATTTTGTAAAGCAAAGGACGACAGGCAATGCAGCTTGGCTCAGCAATCGCATTTATTCTGGCTGCAGCGGCAGCCACCGCCTGCACCCGTGTGCCAGAGCTGGAGGACAGGCTCACCCCCGATCTGCGGGGGGCTGCATATCCGAAACTGCTGCCGCTGGACGGCGCGCTGGAGCCGCTGGACCCACCGCAACTGGCGGGCCAGGATCTTCAGGATGAGCTCGACGCCCGCAGCGCCCGCCTGAAACGCCGCGCCGAAGCTGTAAAAAACGCCGAACTCTGACCGCATCGCGGCATTCCTGCCCGTATCACCCCCCATGTTCCGCAGCAGCGTTGCACGCCTGCGCTGAACCGGCTAAGGCGGGGCGGAAAATTTCGGACAAAGGACCCCCAGCCATGACAGAACCGCTACGCCTTGGGATTGCAGGCTTGGGCACCGTCGGCATCGGCGTGGTGAAGATCATCCGCCGCCACGCGGCGCTGCTGGAGGCGCGGACAGGACGCCCGGTCGTAATCTCCGCTGTGTCGGCACGCGATCCGGACAAGGATCGTGGTGTTTCGCTCAAGGACTATGCTTGGGAACGCGACCCGATGGCGCTGGCCGTGCGTGATGATGTCGATGTCTTTGTCGAGCTGATGGGCGGCCATGAAGGCGCGGCCAAGACCGCAACCGAGGCAGCGCTGGCGGCGGGCAAGGATGTTGTCACCGCCAACAAGGCGCTGCTGGCAATCCACGGACAGGCGCTGGCCGAACAGGCCGAGGGCGCAGGGCGGGTGATCCGCTTTGAAGCAGCCGTTGCCGGTGGCATTCCAGTCATCAAGTCACTGACCGAAGGGCTGGCCGGAAATGAGATCACCCGTGTCATGGGGGTCATGAACGGTACCTGCAACTACATCCTGACCCAGATGCAGGCCACTGAGCAGGGCTATAACGCACTGTTCGAAGAATGCGGCCGCCTGGGCTATCTCGAAGCGGACCCGAACCTCGACGTCGGCGGCATCGACGCAGGCCACAAGCTGGCGCTTCTGGCCTCTATTGCCTTCGGCACCAAACCTTCTTTCGACGATGTCGAACTGGAAGGCATCCAGCGCATCCAGCTCGAAGACATTCACGCCGCCGCCGACATGGGCTACCGCATCAAGCTTTTGGGCGTGGCACAGCGCACCGCCCGTGGCCTGGAACAGCGGATGTCCCCCTGCCTGGTGCCGGACAACTCCCCGCTTGGCCAGCTGGAAGGCGGCACCAATATGGTGGTAATCGAAGGCGACTCGATCGAGCAGGTCGTGCTGCGCGGCCCGGGCGCCGGCGAAGGCCCGACTGCCAGTGCCGTGATGGGCGATATTATGGATCTTGCCCGCGGCTTCCGCTTGTCGACCTTTGGCCAGCCTGCTGACACCCTGCAGGAAGTGCCTGCCGCCCAAACCGGCCTGCCTGCCCCCTTCTATCTGCGCATGGCTCTGCTGGACAAACCCGGCGCCCTGGCAAAAGTGGCCTCTGTTCTGGGCGATGCTGGTGTCTCGATTGACCGCATGCGTCAATACGGTCACTCCGAACCGACAGCGCCGGTGCTGATCGTCACCCACAAATGCACCCGCGCCACTTTGGATGCTGCACTGGAGGGCCTCGCCGCCACTGACGTTGTCGATGGCGCCCCCGTCGCCTTGCGCATCGAAGAGGTCTGAACCGCCTTAAACGGCCAGATTTTGCGATTTTGTGGACCGCGGCAGGGCTTTCCTGCCGCGGTGACCGCTATCGCCCCTTGCGAGCCTGCCCTGCCCCGCGCTATTCGGCTTGGAACGCCCATTCACATCTTTCCCGTTGAAACAGGAATTCCGGTATGACTTCGAACACCTCTGACGCGCCCTTTCACGACCGTATGCTGTCACTGGGGCTGGCCCGCGTTGCCGAGCAGGCCGCTCTGGCTTCCGCTTCGCTGATCGGCCGCGGCGACGAGAAGGCCGCCGATCAGGCAGCCGTGAACGCCATGCGCGAACAGCTGAACCTGCTGGACATCGCGGGCGTGGTTGTGATCGGCGAAGGCGAGCGTGACGAGGCCCCGATGCTGTACATCGGCGAGGAAGTCGGCACAGGCAACGGCCCGGGCGTCGATATCGCACTGGACCCGCTGGAAGGCACCACTCTTACCGCCAAGGACATGCCGAACGCGCTGACCGTGATCGCCATGGGCCCGCGCGGCTCCATGCTGCACGCGCCGGACACCTATATGGACAAATTGGCAGTTGGCCCGGGCTACCCGGAAGGCGTTGTCTCTCTGGACATGTCTCCGCGCGCGCGTGTCGAGGCGCTGGCAGCCGCCAAAGGCTGCGCACCCTCTGACATCACCGTCTGTATCCTGGAGCGCCCCCGCCATGAAGCCATGATCGCGGAAGTTCGCGAAACCGGCGCCTCGATCCGTCTGATCACCGACGGCGACGTGGCTGGCGTGATGCATTGCGCCGAATCGGAAACCACGGGCATCGATATGTACATGGGCCAGGGCGGCGCGCCGGAAGGCGTTCTGGCAGCCGCTGCGCTGAAATGCATGGGCGGCCAGATCTTCTGCCGCCTGGTGTTCCGCAACGAAGACGAGAAGGCCCGCGCCGCCAAGGCCGGCATCACCGATCTGGACCGTATCTACACCCGCGACGAGATGGTCACCCAGGACGTGATTTTTGCCGCCACAGGTGTGACCGGCGGTTCGCTGCTGCCCAGCATCAAGCGCACCCCCGGCTGGGTTGAAACCACCACTCTGCTGATGCGTTCCAAAACCGGTTCGGTGCGCCGCATGACCTACCGCACCCCGCTGGCACCGCATCAGACGTAAGCCTGGCGCACGGTAGCGGCTTGTGCCGCTGCCTTCGGCAAGAGTATTTAGAGAAAAGTGAAAGGGCCGGATCCACATGGGGTCCGGCCTTTGCATATGGGGGCAGAAGATGAGCTTTTTAGGTGTTGAGCAATCCTTGACCGGACGCCGCTGGGTCGGCCCCGGGGTTGAAATCGACCGGGCATCGGAAATGATGACGCAGCAAACCGGCCTGCCCCGATCAGTCTGCCAGGTTCTGGCTCGCCGCGGGGTGCCTGCGATGGAAGCCAAAGGGTTTCTAGAGCCCAAGCTGAAGGAGCTGCTGCCCGACCCCCGTGACATGAAGGACATGGAAGCCGCCGCCGCGCGTTTCCTGCAGGCCGTGCAGAAGCGCCAGCGGATTGCGGTCTTTGCCGACTACGACGTGGATGGCGGCAGCTCTGCAGCGCTGCTGCTTGTGTGGCTGCGGCAGATGGGGCTGGAGGCCACACTTTATATCCCCGACCGTATTGACGAGGGGTATGGCCCCAATGTGCCGGCAATGCAGGAACTGGCAGCGGCGCATGACCTGATCATCTGCGTCGATTGCGGCACTCTCAGCCACGAGCCGATTGCAGCCGCCAAGGGCGCCGACGTCATTGTGTTGGACCACCACCTGGGCGGCGAGACGCTGCCGGACTGTGTGGCGGTGGTGAACCCCAACCGTCAGGATGAAAGCGGCGATCTGGGCTATTTCTGTGCCGCGGGCGTGGTGTTCCTGATGCTGGTCGAGGCCGGGCGCCAGATGCGCGAGGCCGGCGCCAAGGGTCCCGACCTGATGGCGCTGCTGGACCTTGTGGCGCTGGCCACAGTGGCAGATGTGGCGCCGCTGATCGGCGCCAACCGGGCGCTGGTGCGCCAAGGCCTGAAAGTGATGGCTGGGCGCAAACGCGTCGGCCTTGTAGCCTTGGCAGATGTGTCTCGCATGGATTCGGCCCCTTCCGCCTATCATCTGGGGTTTCTTCTGGGGCCGCGCGTCAATGCAGGCGGGCGCATCGGCAAGGCGGACCTAGGCGCGCGCCTCCTATCCACAGACAACCCGCATGAGGCCGCAGCCCTAGCCGAACGGCTGGATGAGCTGAACACCGAGCGCCGCGATATCGAAAACGCCGTGCGCGCAGCCGCCCTGGATCAGGCAGAGGACCGCGGGCTGGAAGCACCGCTGGTCTGGGCCGCAGGCGAAGGCTGGCACCCCGGTGTAGTCGGCATTGTTGCGTCCCGGCTGAAAGAAGCCGCAAACCGTCCCGCCGTCGTAATCGGTTTTGACGGGCAGGAGGGCAAAGGATCCGGGCGGTCCGTGTCCGGCGTCGACCTCGGCGCCTCTATCCAGCGGCTGGTTGCCGAAGGCCTGTTGGTCAAGGGCGGCGGGCACAAAATGGCAGCAGGCCTTACGGTGATGCGCGACAAACTGGAACCGGCAATGGAGCGGCTGACAGAGCTGCTGGCCAAGCAAGGTGCCGGACAGGGCGGTCCGGCAGACCTGAAACTGGACGGTGCCCTGATGCCCGGAGCTGCCAAAGTGGATCTGATTGAACAGATTGAGCAGGCAGGCCCCTTTGGTGCAGGCGCCCCTGCCCCGCGCTATGCGCTGCCGGACCTGCAGGTGCGCTTTGCCAAGAAAATTGGCGAAAGCCACCTAAAGCTCTCGCTTACGGATGGCATGGGCGGCACTGTAGACGCGATCTGCTTTGGCGCCTTTGACAGCCCATTGGGACCGCGACTTCTTGAACACGGCGGCGCCCGTTTTCACTTTGCCGGACGGCTGGAAGTGAACAGCTGGGGCGGCCGCCAAAACCCCCAGCTACGCCTGGAAGATGTAGCTGAAGCCTGATGTTTCAAGGACTTACCATCTGTGGATAAGAATCTTTCCAAAGGTGTCTTTTTCCCCTTGCGAGTTTGCGCGCTTGCCACTAAACAGCCGCTCACGCACAGAGTGGCCCGTTCGTCTATCGGTTAGGACGCCAGGTTTTCAACCTGGAAAGAGGGGTTCGATTCCCCTACGGGCTGCCACTTTCCTTAGCATTTCAAAAAGCTATTTCACACTGAAGAGCTGTGATTTTTCTTTTTATTTCATACAGGTGCTGAGCTTTTCGTAACGCCGGAAAAACTTCACCTTTCCGCAAAAAAGCCTCTTGCGCCCGCCCAGTTCAATCAGTAAACACCGCCTCACGCACAGAGTGGCCCGTTCGTCTATCGGTTAGGACGCCAGGTTTTCAACCTGGAAAGAGGGGTTCGATTCCCCTACGGGCTGCCACTTCTGCACTTCATACCCCTACTAGAGATTTCAGATCTAATAATATTGCAAGATGCTGGCTTGAGCATTTGAGGCGTTTCTTGCCGTGCATTCGGTCCAACAAGAGAAACAGCCGGTCGGCACCAGGCCGTCTGACAGCAGACGCCGGACAAACGCGCATTCCTGCAGAGAGACCACCTCTGGCCTGTTGCCTCTGTCAGCTCAATTTCTGTTGATGAAGGATATGCCGCCCCCAAATGCGCCGGTCCGGCGCAGGCCAGCGTTTCCATTGCGGCGAATACCAGACGCCTCCCGCCGTATTACACTGGTGCCGGTTCCGTTTCCCACGAGCGGCACCTTAGAACCGCCGGTATCAGCCCCGAAAACCTGATACGTCTCTGCGCCATTGCATGGGTCTTAGCCGCCCTGCTGGCTGAAACAGCAGTCCCAGAGGCCCTCATTCTTGCGAAGCGCGCAGGGCCGTACCGCCCTGCCAACATTGCCCTACACCGCCGACCTTCGGTGAGGTGCTGAACAAAGGCTCCGCTTGGTTTCACAAGCGTCCTGAGATCAGCTGTGGCGAAACCTTTGCCTCAGGTGGCGGGGCCACGCGCCGCAGCAGGGTACGGCCCCGCCATGCCCCGGTCTGCTGTGGCGTCCGCCTTTTCGATACCTTCACGGTAAAAGCAATGCTGAGCCCGGCCGGCCCGTTTGGCGGCATAGAGCGCCAGATCCGCCTGGTTCAGAAGCTTCTGTGCATCCGGGTCTTTTTCCCAGCTGGACAGCGTGGTCCCTGCACTGGCGGAAATCCGGCAGATCTGGCCGCCAAAGGGGATAGGCTCCTCCAACCGCTGGATGAGGCGATTCGCAATCGTTTCAAGCCTGCCGGTATCCATTACGCCTTCAAGGATCATCACGAATTCATCGCCACCGACCCTGGCTACTGTGTCCGATTGGCGGGTGCATTCCACCATCAGCCGCGCGGCCTGCTGCAGCACCGCATCCCCTGCCGCATGCCCCAGAGTGTCATTGACCTGTTTGAAGAAATCCAGGTCCAGATGCATCAGCGCAAATTCACGGCCACTGGCAATCAGCCGCTCCAGCACATGATCCATGGCACGGCGGTTCTTCAGGCCCGTCAAAGTATCAGTAAAGGCCTGCTCTTCTGCTGCAATCTTGGCCCCCTGCAAACGCAGGTTCAGCTGTCGCGAGGCTTCCATCGCAGCAGATTTTGCCTCTACAAGATACAGCATCTCAATCGTCAGATCGGTTGGAGAGAAATCTGCACTGGTCAAATCGTAATCGCGCACCGCCTCCAGCACGGAAATCCCAAACGACAGGTTTACAAAAACCCCTTGCCCATCCGGCAATGGCGTGCACCCCCCCTTGAGCCCGGTTTGCGGCGCGTCCCGAAACTGCAGATGCAGCTTGCTGCCTGCAAAACGTGCCAGATCCTCCACCGAACGTACTGAGCGCGGCCGGGACAGGTCGAATACCCTGAAAAACCGGCGCCCTTCCCAGTTCAGCTGAGGGCGCAGTTTTTTGAGGGTCGGGCCTGCGGAAACAATTCTCCCGTGGTTGTCGACGATGACAAACATCGGGCAAATAACATTCGCCATGCCGGTCAGCTGCTCGAATGTCATCATAGCGAATGTGCCCCCAGATCGAATTCCCGCCCGGCAGCGAATTCCGTTTCCACCAAGGTGATCGAAATCCTCTCGGCACCGTCGTGGGTGCCGCTATGGTTCAAAAACACCAGATCACCATAGTCATCCGCCATGGCCCTCAAAACCCCCATCAGAACATGCGCATACCCTGGCAGCCCCTGCTGGCAGACAAGTTCGAACTGGTCCGGGGCCTGCTCCAGCAGCTCCAGTCCAGGAAGGTGCAGGTCCGAAACCGCCAGCCGTGCCCGGTCCGACAGATCATCCAATGAGTGCAGGAATTCCACATACGTTACGCCGCCAAAGCGCAACAGCCGCCGCAACGCCTCGACTTGCGGATTGGACACAAGGAATGTCCCCATGTCCTCAAGCATTTCCGGCAGCGGGCGCGCCAGAACCTTTTCCATCGCCGCCAACATCCGGCCAGATTGCTCTTCGGTGTAATACAGCATGGCTTCGAACTCGGCGAACCCGAGCTCAGCCTCTTCCATGACCTCTTCCCAGCGGTCAGCCCCGTAGGTACTCGTCACAAAAGCCTGAATCGCCTTATTGATCAGACCGTGCATGCATTGGCCCCTCTTTGCCCATGGCACAGTCTTGACGACAGCTGGTTAAGAAAGGCCCAACAAAGCCTCCGCACCGGGTAAATAACACACATCCCCTCGTTTTTACTCTCATTTGCACGGCAACAGCACCCTCAGCGTCAGCCCTACGCTTACTCAAACCCCGCCAATAGAAGTCAACATCTAATGGCCAATCACTTCTCATCCAGCCGCACCCCTGCACCGCCGCCCGGAAAAAATTCTCCTTTTCTCCTACTGAAGGCGAAGCCCAGTCAAAGCAAGTCCCGCGTCCATCTCCCAGTTCAGAACCGGCGGATTTCCACCTTCCCCTCCAAAAAAGTGAAGCTGAGGCCAGGCCTCAGCTTCTTCATTCTCTGCTCAGCTCAGAAGTCAGTGGGCGCCCCGCCCTCTGCCTTTCGGCGTGCGACGAAATCCGCCAGCTCCTCCCGAACCGCGACATCCATGGGCGGCTCTTCGAAATCGGCAATAATATCCTTGAACACCTTGTGGGCGCGTTCTGCAGTCCAGGTGGCGCCTGCGGCTTCCCAGGCCTCGAAATTGCGCCAATCACTGAGGAAAGGCTGATAAAACGCCGAAGTGTAGCGGTCCTGCGTGTGCTGGATACCGAAGAAATGGCCGTCGTTGCCGACTTCGCGGATCGCATCCAGTGCAATTTCATCCGGGCCGGTGGCATTGACCGACGGGTCCATATAACGCTGAATCATCTGCAGGATCTCGCAATCCATGATGAACTTCTCGGGGCTGGCAATCAGCCCACCTTCCAGCCAACCGGCCGCATGGTAGATCATGTTGCTGCCCGACTGCACCGCAGACCACAGCGAATTGGAGGTCTCCCACATTGCCTGCCCGTCCGGAACATTGGCCGCGCAGACGCCAGACGCCCGCATTGGCAGCCCGTAGAACCGCGCCATTTGCCCCGTCATCTGGGACGAACGCATGTATTCGGGGGTGCCAAAAGCAGGCGCACCGGATTTCATGTCCACGTTTGATGTGAACGTGCCGATCGCCACTGGGCACCCCGGCGCCACATACTGGAACAGTGCAATCGCACAAAGGGATTCCGCAATGGATTGCGCCACCGCCCCGGCCATTGTCACCGGCGCCATAGCACCCGCGAGCGTGAACGGTGTCACCACCACCCCCTGGCCGCGGCGGCACAGCCGCAGTGATCCGTCAATCATCGGTTCGTCATGCTTCAGCGGCGACGTGGAGTTTATGTTGGTGTACATGCGCGGTGTCGCATCGAATTCTTCATGGCTGTGACCGCCCGCGATGCGGACCATCTCCATAACGTCCTCGACCCGCTCCTTGCCCAGAGAATAGGCATGCATCGCCTTGTCGGTAATCGTCAGCTTGTCAAAAAGCACATCCAGATGCCGTACCGAGGCATGAACATCCACCGGCTCCACCGGATAGCCGCCGGCGAAATGGATGCAGTTGAAATACTGCGTCAGCTTCAACAGATTGCGGCACTGCTCGCGGGTGCCAGCGGTCTTCTTGTTCTGCTCCAGGTCCCAGTAATTAGGGGGCGAGGAGACATTGCCGAACAGCATGACGTCGCCGCCCACTGTGATCTTGCGCTCTGGGTTGCGCGGGGTGAGCGTCCATTCCCGCGGCGCCTTGGCCACCATTTCCATCACGAAATCCCGGTCCATCCGAACCAGGTCGCCTTCGACCCTGACGCCGGCCTGCCGGAAAATCGCCAGCGCCTCCTCGTTGTAGAACTGGATGCCGATATCCTCTAGGATCCGCATGGCGCCTTCGTGGATCGCCTGCACGCCCTCTTCGGTCAGCGGTTCTGTCGGGCGATCGATGTTCCTGGGCGGGTTCCAGGGCATCTGCTCCAGAACTGCACTGCCGCGCCGCGCCGCTGCGCCGGCCCGGCCTCCGCCTCTGCGTTTGCGTGCACTTGTTTCTGCCATTCCCGCCTCCCTGGTTCCGAATTTGCGATGCGCTAATCGACGCCAACTGAGCCAATCCGGCCCGCTTGGACCTGTCCGTTCCCGACCATCCCTGTCGTTTTTGCTCCATTAGTTGCCGGAAGGAACCTTTTCTGTACACATATGCCCAGACTGACACAAAGAAAGTCCAGCGCCAAGGGCGGTGTGTCGGCGGGATCGCCCCAGACGGAGCTGAAACCAGGGAATCAACAGCGGGTCAGCGGTCAAGCCAGCTTCGAATATGGCCGATATCCGGCAGGACGATATCCGCATGCGGCAGCAGCTCTGTCCGCAAGGCCATTCCAGTCAGAACCGCAATCCGCTGCATACCCGCCGCAGCGCCGGCTTCCATGTCATGGCGGCTGTCGCCGACCATGGCAGTGCGGTCCGGTGACACGCCCGCCGCCTTGCAGAACGCCAGCAGCGGGTCCGGGTCCGGCTTTGCCCCGTGACCGCTGTCGCAGCCTGCAACAAATGCAAACCGGTCCAGCACGCCAGCCCGCTGCAATTGGCTCCTGGCCGAAACCTCAGCGTCATTGGTCATGACGCCCAGCACCTTGCCGCGATCCAGCAACCCATCCAGGAAATCCGCCAGCGGCACTGCCGGAGCAATGTCCGCTTCAGACGCGCTTTCAGCCAAAAAGGCAGTCAGATCAGAAAGCTCCCTATTCTTGACATAGGGGGCAAGCGCCGCGGCAACCTCATCATTTGAACCGGCAATCACCAGACTGTCCGGATTGAACGCCCCGCGCTCCAGATCAAAGCTGATCGCATCAGCCATCGCTTCTTTTGCAGCCTGATCTCCTTGGGCCAGGGTCTCCAGAAGGCTTGCGGCCCAGCCGTTCCAGGTGGCTGCAAAGTCGAACAGGGTTCCGTCCTTGTCGAACAGAAAGGCATCAACGGGCATGGCAGGTCCTTCTTGCGCTGGGGTCGTGCAAAAACCTAGGCACAGGCCCCCAGGATCTCAAGTCCAGTTCACCTGATCGCCGCCCGGAAGCGACATCCGTGCCTGCATCGGCAGCTCATAGGGCAGACCTTCGGAATCGCAGAACTGCATCACCCAGGCATCGTCCATCGTTAAGAAATCGAGCACCGACCCCAAAAAAGCGGGTTCACCGGCCTGCGCCCGCAAATCCGCCTCGCTGGCGCCGGTCGCCCCCAGAAACACCGGTAATAACTCATCATTCCCGGCCAGCCAGGCCAAAGCCTTCAACGCAAGGGTCTCTGCTGCTTCGGCGGAAATCCGCATATTCTCCATACTCCTGCCGTCTTGCGGCCAATTTAGTAAAAATCCGAAAGGGTTTCTTAACCAGTCTCAGCAAAATTGGAAGACATAGGATTTGCAAGGGGCGAAAGGATACCGCGTGCAAGGCACTATCCTGGTCATCGACGGCGTCTCCACCAACCGCATCATGCTGAAGGTGCAGCTTGCGGCCGCCTATTACGATACCGTTCAGGCAGGCAGCGTCGCTGAGGTCCTGTCCACTGCACGTCAATGCCGCCCCGATCTGGTTCTGACCGCGATGTCGCTGCCAGACGGCAGCGCCGCCGATGTCAAACGCGCACTGGCCGGGGATGAAACACTGTCCGACCTGCCGGTGATCGCGGTTGCCGACTGGGAAGGGCACAAGGCGCGGCTGCAGGCTCTTGCCGCAGGGATCGACGACGTGCTGCGGCAGCCGGTGGACGATGTGATCCTGCAGGCGCGCATCCGCAGCCTGCTGCGGGCCCGCAGCGCCAATGAGGAACTGAACCTGCAGCGCGACGCCTCACATGGTTTCATCCTGCCGCTGTGCGACCGTGCCCGCACCGAGGATCTACGTGACGCCACGGTTGCACTGGTTGCAGACGACCTACACTCCGCTATGGCCTGGCGCGACCGCCTGTCCGGCCACCTGCCCTACGCGCTTCGCACCCATGCCATCAGCGACATCCAGGGGCTGATGCAAGCGCCGGCGGCCGATGCTATCGTCATTGAGCTGAATGAGGCCTCAGCCGGTCCGGGCCTGCGCCTGCTGGCCGATCTGCGCGCCCGTGCCGCCACCCGTCAGTCAGTGGTGATCGCCGTGCCTACCCCTGCTGACCCCAATATCGCGGCAGAAGCTTTGGATCGTGGCGCGCACGACGTTCTCCAAACCGGCTTCGATGTCGAGGAACTGGGCCTGCGCCTGAACACACAGCTGCAGCAAAAGGCCCGCAACGACCTGATGCGTGTCAGTGTTCGCAACGGGCTGCGCGCAGCCAATTTGGACCCGATGACCGGGCTGTACAACCGCCGCTATGCCAAGCCTTTCCTGGACCGGGTGGCGCATTCCTCTGCCGAATCCGGTGAAAAATTCGCCGTCATGCTGGCGGACCTCGACCATTTCAAGCGGATCAATGATGTCTACGGCCACCCGGCCGGCGACGCGGTGCTGATCGAGGCCGCCCGCCGCATGCAGGCCGTGCTGCAGCCTTCGGACCTGCTGGCGCGCGTCGGCGGCGAAGAATTCATGGCCGTCCTGCCCGGCGCCACCGAAGCCGAAGCCGGCCTGGCCGCGATCGCCCTTTGCAACGCCATCAACTGCACGCCGTTCCAAGTTCCCGGCGCAGCTGAACCCGTCAAGGTGACGATCAGCATCGGAGCAGTCATGGGCGGTCAGGACCGCAGCACCGCAGCGCTGGTCAACAAGGCCGATCAGGCGCTGTACGACGCCAAGAACGCCGGCCGCAACCAAGTGACGTTACCCAAAGAATGCACCGAAGCGGCCTGACGTTTTCCCTTTCGCCAAGGATCCGGCCGCCAGCAGCCGTCTGCGGCGCCTCAGTTCCCGGAATCCTTGGGCAGATCAGTTCCGCCCGTCCCGCTTGCCGCCTCCGTGCGTACCGGATGCTGACCAAACCAGCGCATTCGCTGTTCCATACGGTCCGCAAAAACAGCACGTTCAGCTGGTGTCATCGCCGCCAGTTTGCGCACCCAGGTTTCTTGAACTCTGGTGTGGAAAACATGGCGTGATTCTGCCTGGGTACGGAGCACTGCCAGCAACGCAGCAGCGTCGAAATCACTGCTGCGCAGGGCCGCAATGACCGCTGCACCTTCTGCATGGCGGCGCTGCATGAAACTGCCATGGCCACCGCCCGCCTGCTGCCGCAGCGACTCGCGGGTTTCAGCGTCCAGTTGGCGAAAGATCATCGCCCCGACCGACGGCGGCGGCCGCCGGTGCCAATCCCTGTCTTTGTCGCCATAGCGCAAAGCCGCCCCCGCAGCGATGCCGATCATTGCCAGGTTCAGCGCCAGCGAACCTGCCAGCAGCAGTTTCAGCCACTTCTTCATTGCAGGCTTGTTCATTGCAGGCGTGCCTTCTGTGTTCATTGCAGGTCCTCGTTCAGCATCACAGCCATCTCATAGCTGCCGTCTCCCAGCACATTGCTGCTGTCCTCATAGCCCGCCAGCACCACCGGGTCCGGCACGAATGAGGGCGGCGCCAAGCCGATCCAAACGCCTGCGGCACTGGCAGCCGCCAGCCCGCCCAGAGCTGGCCAGCCGCCGATCGCATCGGCCAGTTGCCGCCACAGCGGCAACCTGCCCTGCCGCACCACAGCCCCTGGCTGCGCGCGGGCGGCGTCCGCCAAAATGGCTGCGCTCAGATGATGCGGCAGCTCCGGCCGGTCCTCCCGCGCCGCCGCGAACAGATCTTCAAGCTCCTGCAGTGTCTTATCCTCGTCAGCCATCGCTATATCCCAACTCATCGCGCCGCCCGGCCAAGGCTGCCGCCAGCGCCCGTTTGCCCCGGGCAGTCAAACTTTCCACCGCCTCGATGCTGATGTCCATGATCCCGGCAATCTCCGGGTTTGGCAGCTCTTCCAGATGCCGCAGCACCACCGCTTGCCGCTGCCGCTCCGGCAATTGCATCAGGGCCCGCTGCAAAGCGTCCTGCCGTGCTCCGTCCTGCATCTGCTCTGCCGCGGTGCGGCCGGTATCCGGCGGCTCCGGCACCGCGTCCAGGTCCACATGCCCGCCGCGGGCCCGCCGTTTGCGGTCGATACACAGGTTCATCGCCACCCGGTACAGCCAGGTCGAGACCTGGGCCTCGCCGCGGCGCCATTCCGGCGCCATCCGCCACAGCCGCAGCATCGCCTCCTGGGTCACATCCTCGGCGTCGGCCCGGTTGCCAAGCACCCGCATGGCCACACCAAGGACGCGTGGCCCCAGCCGCGCAGTCAGCTCTTCTGCCGCCCGGCTGTCGCCATTCACATACAACACAAGAAGCGAATCGTCAGAGACGTCCTCTGCCGTTGTGCTCATGGGCGCCGGTCCCTGCTGCGGGATCCGGCGCCGAGATATGTTGGCTTTTTGCAGCACGCGTCGGTGATCAGTTCTGCTCCGTTTCCTCCCCGCGGCCATGTCGGCGCTCGCCGCCACGGCGCTTGCGGGCTTCCTCGAACTCTTCTTTCGAAATCCCGCCGCTATCGTCCGCATCCAGCCGGTCGAACATCCTGCCCGCGCGGCGTGGCTGCGGAAGCTCTTCTGCACTCAACGCCCCATCGCCGTCCGTGTCAAAGCGTTCCAGCATCCGGGCCGCGCGTTTATTTGCACGCTCCTGCGCCCGTGCCTGCATCTCTTCCAGCGTCACCTTGCCATCGCCGTCAGCATCTGCCTTGCTGAAACGGGCTTTTTTCATGGCCTGGATTTCCGCCTTTGTGATCTCGCCATTGCCGTCTGCGTCAATTTCCTCAAAGGACATCTTCGGCCCGTGGTGGCCTTTTCCTTTGGCCATGGCCGTGCCGCCTGCGGCAACACTTGCTGCGGCAACCAGCGCGGCGATGAACGTGACGTGTTTCATATCGTCTTTCCTTTGTCTTTCGGCAGCCTCTTGCTGCCCGATGTATAAGAAAAACGCAGCCGCCCGGCAGATCCGTCGCAAAAACCCTAAATTAATTCCTTACCCCGCACGTTGCGGCAAACCGGCGCAATTCCCGGCCTTTCCCCTTTCGCCGCAGCCGCGATGCGCGCAAAGATATGTCCAGCACACAGGATGTTTCCATGACCAAGTCTCAGGCTGAACCTCTGGCCGAACCTCTGGCCGCAATGCCGCCAGGCGCAGATACCGACCGCCCCACCATGCCCGCCCTGGGCAAAGGCTGGCGCTGCAAATGCCCCGAATGCGGCGAGGGCACATTGCTGCATTCCTATCTGAAGGTGAACAACAGCTGCAGCCACTGCGGCCTGGACCTGACACATGCGCGCGCCGATGACGGCCCCGCCTACCTCACGATCCTGATCGTCGGCCATCTCATGGCGCCCCTGATGCATGTGGCCTATTTCTCTTGGCGGCCCGAACCGCTGGTGATGTTCACGGTTTTCACGATTGGCTGTGTCGCCTCCTCCTTGTATCTTCTGCCGCGGATGAAGGGGATTGTCATTGCCTATCAATGGGCGCGGCGCATGCACGGGTTCGACAAGAGTTCCCAGGCAAACAAGGGGCAGTGAAGATATGAGCGACACGTTTCTCAGCGGCAAGACCACCACCGACAAGACCGCGATCCGCAATGCGGCGACCGTCATCGCCATGCGCGGCCGGATGTCAGAAGACCCGCAGGTGCTGATGGGTCAGCGCGGCGCCAAGGCTGCCTTTATGCCGAACAAATTTGTCTTCCCCGGCGGGGCCGTCGATCTGGCGGATGCAGATATTGCGCTGGCCTCGCCGATTTCCCCGGTCTGCCAGCAGCGCCTCGCAGACAAGGCGTCCGAAAACGCCCACCACGCGCTCGCCGTTGCTGCCGTGCGGGAGTTATGGGAGGAAACCGGCCTGATCCTGGGTGAGCAAGGCCACTGGCAGGGCGATATCCCCGAAGACTGGCAGGGATTTGCTGCCACCGGCCACATTCCGTCAGCCCGCGCCATGCAATTCGTGTTCCGCGCCCTGACTCCGCCGGGCCGCCCGCGCCGCTTTGATGCGCGGTTCTTTCTGGTTGATGCTGACCAGATCACCGGCGATCTGGATGATTTCTCCCGCGCCGCAGATGAACTGTCGCACCTGCAGTGGATTCCGCTCAGCCAGGTGCGCAGCTTTGACCTGCCCTTCATCACCGAGGTGGTGCTGGCCGAAGTCACCGCCCGCGTCCGCGACGCCGAGCCGCCGCAAAGCGTACCCTATTTCCATAACAATGACGAGGCCAGCCTGTTCCTGCGCCTCAAGGGCTATCCGATGCCTGCCGACGGGTAGCCTTTTGGGGGCCGGAGTTTTCGCATCACTGCGGCTGCCCGGCTGCACACCAGCCGTCTACAGCGCCAGAACCAGCACCAGGATCGATACCACCAGCAGCCCCATGCCCGTCAGCTCACGGACCGTGACCTTCTCCTTGAAGAACAGGACTGACGCCAGAAGCGACAACAGCAGTTCCACCTGCCCCACCGCCTTGACATAGGCCGCGTTCTGCAGCGTGAAGGCCCAGAACCAGCAGAAAGAGCCGCCCATGCTGGTCAGCCCGACCCAGACCGCCACCCGGCGCGCGGCCCAGACGCGGGCAATCTCACCCCGGTCCCGCAGGCCCAGCCAAACAAACATAAACAGCGTCTGCAGGCTGACAACCGCCGCCAATGTCACCCCTGCGCGAAACACCGGCTCCAGATCGCCCAGCTGTAACGACGCACCACGATAGCTGACGGCCGAAAAGGCAAACAGCACCCCCGACCCCAGTCCCAGCTGCGAGGCACGGTTGGTCAGATGCCGCCACCAGGGGCCGGCTGCGTCAGGTGTCTTTGACAGGATCAGCACCGCCGTCAGCCCGATCAGAATCGCCGCCCAGCCGCCAAGGCTGACAGGATCGCCCAGCACCGCCAGCCCGACAATCGCGGTCTGGATCACTTCGGTTTTCTTAAAGGTGATACCGACCGCAAAATTGCGCTGCTTGAACAGGACCACCACGCAGACGGTGGCCAGGATCTGCGCGATGCCACCAATGGTCGCGAACACCCAGAATTGCGCCCCCAGGTCCGGCAGAGATCGCCCTGACACCGTCAGATACACTGCCAGCCCCGCCAGAATGAACGGTGCGGAATAGAAAAACCGGGCGAAGGTGGCTCCGCCCGGCGACAAGGTGACGCTGCTCAGGACCTTCTGCAGCATAAACCGCACGGTCTGAAAGGAAGCAGCGGCAATCGAAACGGGAATCCAGGCTAACATGCTCCCGCTTATGCGCGCTTATTCGCCCTGCTGCCAGAGCGGATGCGGCACCGGGTCTTTGGCACGAAACAGGTAGTTGCGGAAAATCTGCAGATAGTTGCGATAGACATAGCCGTCATTGGCCGCCACGAAGTCTGGTTTGCGGGCCCGGTAAAGCCGCGGCAGCGCGTACCATGGCACGCCCGGATGCATGTGGTGCACAATATGATAGTTGTTGTTCAGGAACAAAAGCGCCCAAAATCCGCGGTCCTCGACCACCACCGTGCGGCCCCGGCAATCTTCATGCGCCCGGTGCTCCAGAAAGGTGCGCACCTTGATCAGCCCCAGGCCAATGTAGGCGGCCAAGACTGCCGCCCAAAGAGGCGCGGAGGATTGCACGACCAGCCACAGGACAGGCACCAGTCCAAGAACGTGCAGCACCCAGTCGCGGACAATGCCCGGTCTGCCAGCGCGTGCCAGCTTCCATTCACCCGCCATGAAACAGATCTGCCCCATCAGCGGACCGATCAGCACCCGGCCCAGCATGGTATTGTTGAAACGCAAGAGCCGTTTGCGCCAACCGGGCAATCGCGCCCAGACTGCCGGGTCCTGAAAATTGGCCTCCGGATCATCATAAGGGTCGGTCAACAGCTCGTCCCGGTGGTGATCCAGATGCGTGTCCCGGAACCGACCATAGGGAATGAACAGAGTCAGCGGCAAGAACATCAGCGCCTCATTCAGGAACCGGCTTCGGAACGGATGCCCGTGCAACGCTTCATGGGTCAGCGAGGAATGCAGCGCCGCCATCAGCCCCATCCCCGCGATTGCCAGCAGCAGGTTGACCTCCGGCAGCAGCCACAGTGCTGCCAGCCAGACCACGTAGCAGCCAATCATCAGGGCCAGCGTGCCCCATTCCACGCGGCCAGGCATATAGTCGCGGCAGGTCTCAGACATGGCGTCGTCCCCAGCTGATCTGCGCCCAGACACGCTCGTAGATCAAATAGATGGTGAAACCGATGCCAGTGTTGACCAGCGCCATGATCCCGCCTGTCTTGGCCGATCCGGTGGCAATCAGCCCCACCAGCGTCATCATGGCCAGCCCCATGATGTTCCAGATCACCGCTTTCACAATGGAGCGCCTGCGCGTTTCCATCTTGCCTCCTGACGTTCTGTGGTAAGTGCCTGTTTCCAAAGTACCGCGACAGGCGCCTGTGCAGAATTCCGAATGCAGTTAACAAAATCCATCAGATATGATAAAAATCACAGCATGATAGAAAATATCGACAAACGGATCCGGGCAGAGCAGTTCCGGCAAAGGCTGAACCGGGCCTTGCGCGACAGCGGTCTTAGTCAAAGCGCCCTGGCGCGGGCCATCAGCGTTGACCGCTCCACCATTTCGCAGCTGCTGACGGACGAAGGCGCCCGGCTGCCCAACGCCCATGTGGTCGGCGCCTGCGCTGGCGCGCTTGGCGTCTCTGCCGACTGGCTCCTTAGCCTCTCGGACCGTCCCGAAAGCGCTGCTGAGCTGCTGGCCTCCAGTCTCACCCTCTCCGAGGCCCCCCGCGCGCTGGTGGATGAGCGGATCTTTGACTGGCATCAGGAGGCCGAGGGCTACAAGATCCGCCATGTCCCCGCCGCGCTGCCCGACATGCTGAAAACCCGCGCCTTGCTGGAATGGGAATATGCCCCGCATCTGGGCCGCACCGCCGATCAGGCCATTGGCGCCTCCGAAGACCGGCTCACCTGGATGCGCCAGTCGCCATCAGACTATGAAATCGCCATGCCGCTCTATGAGCTCGACAGCTTTGCCCATGGCGTTGGCTATTATGAAGGCCTGCCGCTGGAGATCCGGCTGGAGCAGCTTCAGCAATTCGAACGTCTCTGCGAGCAACTCTACCCCCGGTTGCGCATCTACCTGTTTGATGCCAAACGCCTTTATTCCTCACCGATCACGATCTTCGGGCCGCTTCTGTGCGTGTTCTACGCCGGCACCCATTATCTGGCCTTTCGCGACAAGGAACGGATCGCCACCTTCACCAGCCATTTCGACAATCTGGTGCGCGAGGCCGATATCACCGCACGGCAGCTGCCGGGGCGGCTCAGGGCGCTGCGGGCAGCGATTTCCTGACACGCCCAGTTGATGGGTAAATGGCCACTAAGGGCGGCACCCCGTGCGGGGCGGGGCGGGCGCTGCCCGGTCTGGCGACCGGGCGAAGCAGTTTTCAGTAGGGTGGGCGGTTCCTGCCACCGCCCAAACCTCACACCTTGGGGTCCGGGTTCTCTGTATGGCCGTCGACAGCAATCACTTGCCCCGAAACCAGCCGTGCCGCGTCTGACCCCAGAAACACTGCCATATTGGCGATGTCGCTTGCCTCCACGAACCGCCCCATCGAGGTGCCCGCCGCATATCCCGCATAAACTTCATCCCGGGTCATGCCCTTGGCGGCGGCCTCGCGTTCCAGAACCCCTTCCATCCGCGGCCCTTCCACGGCGCCGGGACAGATCACATTGGCACGGATGCCAAACGGACCCAGCTCCATCGCCAGCGTCTTCATCAGGCCGATCACGGCCCATTTCGCCGAAGCATAAGGCGCCCGGTTCGGGTAGCCATACTGCCCGGCAGTCGAAGACGTCACAATGATCGACCCCGCTTTCGCCGCCTTCATCATCGGCGCTGCGTATTTGGCAGCCAAGAAACAGCCCTCCAAGTTGACGCTCACGCATGTGCGCCAGTCTTCCAGCGCGATGTCCTCGATCAGCGCTGTGGGTCCGGCAATGCCAGCATTGGCGCAAAGCACATCCAGCCCGCCCCAGGTGTCAGCGATCTCCGCAAACAGCGCCTTGACGCCCACTTCATCGGTGGCATCCACCGCCGTTGTCCGCCAGCCCTCCGGCACGTCTGCCAGCGCCACCGCGCTGACATCCGTGATCCAGACCTGATGCCCGGCGGCGGCAAATCCCTCGGCCATCGCACGGCCGATGCCGGACCCGCCAGCAGTGACCAGAACCCGGCGTCCCCCATTTGCAGTCATCTGGGCGCCCCAATCGCACGGCCCAGCCCGTCCGGTGTCGGCAGCGCCGCATGGGCCTCTGCCAGTTTTGCCAGATTGGCCTCAATATGCGGTGCAGGCGGGGCGGAGCGGCGGGTCGCAAGATCCACATGCAGCAGCATATGCTCACCCGTCGCCAGAAGCCGCTCGCCACAGACCATCTCGTGCCACAGGTGCATTTTCTTGCCCGCGCCCATGATCACCCGGGTGCGCACCTGGATCGGGTCGCCCGCATGCACCTCGTCAATATGGCGGATATGGGTCTCGGCGGTGAAATAGCTGCCACCATTGGCAATATACTCCGCGTCACAGCCGATGATCAACATCAGCCGGTCGGTGGACTGTGCAAAGGCATCCAGATAACGGCTCTCGGTCATATGGCCGTTGTAATCTGTCCAGTCCAGCGGCACCACGCGGCTCTGGGTCAGCACCGGCTGACTCAGGTCTTCCAGATCCGTGACCGAGCGTACCAGCCCGGCCTCACCCTCGCGATTCTGGTCATGGACATTCTGCAATGCACCCGTGCCCCAGTTGTTGGCGCCCAGCGCCCGCATCATGCCCACCAGGTTGTCATCCCGGTGTCGTTCCAACTCACGGATCGAATATTGACCGGACTGTTCATCAGACTGACCCGCAATCAGGTCCACCAGCTCGTCAGTGAAGTCCGGCACATCCATCAGCTTGGTCCAGGGCCAGCTGAGAGCCGGGCCGAACTGCGCCATGAAATGCTTCATGCCTGCTTCGCCGCCTGCAACCCGGTAGGTCTCGAACAGACCCATCTGCGCCCAGCGGATGCCAAAGCCATAGCGGATCGCGTTGTCGATCTCCTCGGTGGTAGCAATGCCGTCCTTGACCAGCCACAGCGCTTCACGCCAGACGGCTTCCAGGAAACGGTCGGCCACATGGGCGTCGATTTCTTTCTTCAGATGCAGCGGGTACATGCCGATGCCAGAGATGATCTCCTTGGCGCGCTCGATCACACCTGCCGGGTTGGCCGCCGTCGTGACCAGTTCCACCAGGGGCAGCAGATAGACCGGGTTGAACGGATGCGTCACCACAATCTGCCCCGGCGCCTCCCGCCCGTCCTGCAGCTGCGATGGTTTGAACCCCGAGGTCGAGGAGCCAATCACCGCATCCGGCGCGCAATGGGCTTGCAGCCCGGCATAGACCTTCTGCTTCAGATCCAGCCGCTCCGGCACGCTTTCCTGAATCCATTCCGCCCCCTCCACAGCCTCGGCAAGGGTGTCATGGAACGTCAGGCTGCCCTCTGCGGGCAGTGCCACATTGCCAAGCCCGGGCAGCGAGCGGCGCGCATTGCCCAGCACTTCGCTGATCTTGCGCTCCGCATCCGGGTCCGGGTCAAAGACCCGCACATCCCAGCCGTTCAGGAGGAACCGCGCCGCCCAGCCGCCGCCGATTACGCCGCCGCCAATGATTGCTGCTGTTTTCATGTCAGAATACTCATCCAAGTCCAGGTCCATAGCGTGGCAATACCGACAAGAAATGCCACGCCTCCTACTTTTCCCGCTGTACTGAATCGCTTGCCGATCAAACCGATCACTGCGCCCGCCAACACCAATGCACCAGCGTTGAAGCCGCTTCCCACGAGAAACGCAATTTGCCCATTCTGTTGCCAGCCCTCATGAAGAAATGCCGGAGCGGCCAACGCTGCAGCCATCATGGCTACCGCGGCGGCAAAGTACCTCCATCCGCCATCGCTTGCCTGAAGTAAGGCAGAAAGACCAACAATCCCTGCAAACGGAAGCGTCATTACCAAAACCATGCTGAAATCCCCTTGTTGGTTATCATTCGCATCATTGGGTTTTCGCTCCCAAGTTCAAGCAGGACCCAATGGCCGGTGCACAGGGGGTGTACAGGGGGTGCACGCGTGGCACCCCCTCGAAAATCCGCTTACTTCGCCACCGGCGCGCGCTTGGTCAACCCCAGCTTCTCGCGCACTTCGGCGGGGCCGATCACCCGCGCGCCCATGTTCGAAACGATGGTGTTGGCCCGCTCGACCAGCTGCCAGTTTTCTGCCAGCACGCCCTTGTCGAGCCACAGGTTATCTTCCAAACCGACCCGCACATTGCCGCCCGCCAGCACTGATTGTGCCGCATAGGCCATCTGGTTGCGGCCCAGCGCAAAGGCCGAGAAGGTCCAGTCGTCCGGCACGTTATTGACCATCGCCATAAAGGTATTCAGATCATCCGGCGCGCCCCACGGCACCCCCATGCACAGCTGCACCAGCGCATTCGGCTCCAGAACCCCCTCTTTGACCAATTGCTTGGCAAACCACAGGTGGCCGGTGTCAAAGGCCTCGATCTCCGGCTTCACCCCCAGATCGGTCATCATCTGACCCATCGCCCGCAGCATGCCGGGCGTGTTGGTCATCACGTAATCGGCTTCGGCAAAGTTCATTGTGCCGCAGTCCAGCGTGCAGATTTCCGGCAGGCATTCGGCGATATGGGCCATCCGCTCGGTCGCGCCTACCATGTCGGTGCCCGTCTCTTTCACCGGCAGCGGGTTCTCGGTGCTGCCAAACACCATGTCGCCGCCCATGCCCGCAGTCAGGTTCAGCACCACATCCACATCCGCATCGCGGATCCGATCGGTCACCTCGCGGTACAGATCCAGGCGGCGGCTCGGCACCCCGGTCTCCGGATCCCGCACATGGCAGTGCACAACAGCGGCCCCGGCCTTGGCCGCAGCGATGGCGCTGTCGGCGATTTCCTTGGGCGAACGCGGCACATGCGGGCTGCGGTCCTGGGTGCCGCCAGAGCCGGTCACGGCACAGGTGATGAAGACGTTCCGGTTCATTTCCAGAGGCATTTTGCTTTTCCCTTCGATGTACAGGGTTGTGCCATGGGTTATCCCCAGGCTCCTCCCCAGATTCCGATTTGCGCTGAAGCCGACTCTGCCCCAGCCTTTTGCGGCACAGTTTACACCAGGCGAATCGAAGTTGATGAAATCCGCAAAAAACATCCTGCAGCCCGAGAACCGGCCACTTAAAACAGCGGTCCTGGTTCTGGATGAATGCAACACCCTGTCCTTTGCCGCCGCGGTGGACCCGATGCGTGCGGCCAACCGGCTGGCAGGCCGCGCCGCCTTTGACTGGGACTATGTCAGTGCCACGGCCGAGCCACCGATGCTGACCAGCGGCCTCACCGTGCCCAGCTTCCCGCTGGCCCGGCTGCAGGGTTGCGAACTGCTGATCGTCATTGCCGGGTTCCAGCTCGCCCGCCACGCCACCCCCAGCCTGCTCGCGGGGCTGCGCCGCATTGCCGCCACCGGCGCCACGATCGCAGGCATCGACGGCGGCCCCTGGCTCTTGGCCGAAGCAGGCCTTCTGGACGGCCACCCCGCCACCACCCACTGGGAGGACCTGGAGAACTTCGCCACCCGTTTCCCGGACGTGGATGCCCGCAATGACCGCTTCACCGTCTCGGACGCCCGCCTGACCTCCGGCGGCGCCACCCCTGCGGTCGAAATGATGCTGCACATCATCGGCGCCCGCCATGGTGCGGGCTTTGCCTCCCGGGTTGCCGGGCTGTTCCTGTTCGACGGCCCCTCTGCCCTGCCGCGGCCGCAAAGCCGCCTGGGCGGCCGCGCCCACAGCACTCTAACCGCCAAGGCCAATGCGCTGATGGAGGCCTCGCTGGAGGAGCCGCTGCCGCTGGCGATGATTGCCGAAACCCTTGGCACCAGCCCGCGCAGCCTGCAGCAGCAGTTCCGGCTCAAGCTCAACACCACGCCGCAGGACCATTACCTGCAGCTGCGCCTGGCCGAAGCCCGCCGCCTGGTCACGGACACCGCGATGCCGCTGATGGAGGTGGCAATGGCAACCGGCTTCACCTCCCAGTCCAGTTTCGCACGCGCGTTCCGCACTGCGCATGGCACCTCTGCCCGCGACCTGCGCCAGGAACAGGCCCGGCCAACGGCCCATTAAGGCCACGCGGGTCAAGGGCCGCGCAGCGGCGGTGCGAAAGCACCGTTCACCCTTGACGCGCAATCCTAGAACACAATTGCATTGGCGCTTCAGGGGGCGTTGTTGCGCAACTCGTTTTGAGGACGAGCTTCCCCTTTCCGCGGCGGATTCATCCATCACACACGATCTCGGCGGTGCCGAGGGCCGAGAATCGGTTCATGAGAGCGATGCGGATGTGGATTTCGGCGGTTTGTCTGTCTGGGTCCCTCGCCATGATGCGTTCGCCGAATGCCTTGAGGCATAGCATTTTGGCCTCCACGCGACTTCGGATGTGATAACCACTCCATCGTTTCCACAGCGCCCTGCCGAAGCGTTGCGAAGCGCGCAGTATCTCGTTGCGCGCCTTGGCGGCGGGGCCGTCCTCTTTCCACAATCGCCCGTTGCGCCGTACCGGAATGATTGCTTCTGCGTCCCGGGCAATGATGGCGGCGTGGCACCTGCGAGTGTCATAAGCGCCATCAGCGGTCACGGTGCCGATCTGCTCGTCTTCGGGGATC
>NZ_JBNAFX010000022.1:0-48615 GCF_049800895.1 Leisingera sp. S232
GGCGCCTTCTGGATTTTTCAGAAGTCCTGCCAGAGATCGCGTGCGGCGTTGCTGCCGCTGTCGGCTGCCGCGGCGGCTGGGGCCGGGCTGGCTTCGAGATCCCAGCTGTTGTCGCCATGTGCGGAAGGGGCCGGGCTGGCGGCCGGTGCGGTCGGTGCTGCGGCAGCGGGGGCTGCCCGGCGGGCGGCAGGTGCTGCGCTGCCGGAGACCCGGAAATGTGCGACCATCTCCGCCAGTTTGCCTGCGTCGGTGTTCAGCATGTGGCCAGCCGCGGTGGCCTCTTCGACCATTGCTGCGTTCTGCTGGGTCACCTGATCCAGCTGGGTCACGCCGGTGTTGATCTCATGCAGGCCGGTCGATTGTTCGGCGGCGCCTTCGGCGATGCCAGACACCAGCTGCGAGATATGGGTGACCTGTTCGACGATGCTCTGCAGCGCCTCGCCGGCCTTGCCGACCAGATCGACGCCGCGTTCCACCTGTTTGGAACTGTCGCCGATCAGCGTCTTGATCTCCATCGCCGCGTCAGAGGACCGCTGCGCCAGGGCGCGCACCTCGCTGGCAACCACCGCAAAGCCCTTGCCGGCCTCGCCTGCCCGTGCCGCCTCGACGCCGGCGTTCAGCGCCAGCAGGTTGGTCTGGAAGGCGATGTCGTCGATCACGCTGATGATCTGGCTGATGTGGTTCGAGCTCTGCTCGATCTCGGTCATCGCCGAGACCGCGCTCTGCACCACTTCGCGGTTGTTCTCCGCCTCGGTGCGGGCCTCGGCCATGGTGGTTTCGACGCTGCGGGCGCCGTCGGCGGCGGATTTGACGCTGGCGGTCAGCTCATCCAGTGCCGCAGCTGTCTGCTCCAGCGTTGCCGCCTGGCTTTCGGTGCGGTGCGACAGGTCGTCGGAGGCCTGGCTGATCTCGGCGGCGCCATTGCGGATACTGCCGGAAGCTTCGATCACCTGCTGCACAGTGCCGCTAAGGTTGCTGACGGTGCTGTTGAAGTTCTGCCGCAGCTGCTCGTATTCTTCCGGGAAGGCAGAGGTGATCGGCTGCGAGAAATCGCCATCCGCCAGCTGCACCAGGCCGGCGCTGAGGTTTTCCACCACCTGCTGTTGCTGGCGCTGCATCTCGGCGCGCTCCTCTTCGGCGGCGCGGGCCAGCTTCAGGTCGTCCTGCATGGAGACCAGGGTCCGGCCGATCTTGCCGATTTCATCGCCGCGGTTTGCCGCGTCGACCTCGATGTCGAGATCGCCGGAGGACACGGCCTCCATATCGGTGCAGATCCGGTCAATCGGTCGGGTCACAGACCGCGCGAACAGCCAGCCAAAGAGCGACACAAAACCGGCGCAGATCAGCGATGCCAGCAGCAACATGTTGCGCTTCTTCACGGCGGGAGCCATCAGTTCAGCCCAATCCTGTTCCGCGATGATGGCCCAATTGGCAAAGGCCAGCGGCAGCGGTTCCGAATAGGCCAAAACCTTTTGCCCGTTCAGGCCGCTGACACCGCGCAGAACATGTGAGTCGCCGTCAAATGCTGTTTGCACCTGCTCTGCGTCCGGCAGTCGGGAGAGCACGTCAAAGCCGCCTTCAAAACGGGCCGGTGTCCGCGCCAGCAAGTCATCGCCTGCCAGATATACTTGGGTGGTGGTACCCATGCCCTTCTCACTGTTGACGATGGCCGCCAGCAGATCCACTGGGATCTGAACAGCCAGCACGCCGACGGTCAGATTGGCATCATTCACCACCGGCACAGCCGCAAAGGCTGCAGCCGAACCGCCAGACGGCGCATAAGGTGCCATATCTGCAAAAAACACCTCGCCGCGGTTGCCTTCCAGCGCTGCACGGTAAACGTTAGCCAGGCCGGAATCCTTGAACGGGCCGGACATCATATTGGTGCCGAAATCGTTTTCCTTGAACACCGAGTAGACGATATCGCCGGCCAGGTTGATCAGGAAGGCATCGTAATAGCCCTTGCTGTCAATCAGAGTTTTAAAGGCTGGATGAAAGGTTTCATGATGCATGTGGTAGGGCGAATCGCCTGAACCGCGGATCAGCAGGTGCTTCTGCCCCAAAGGATTAGGGTTGTCGTCGATATAGGCCTGGCGCAGGATCTGGCCCGCATTTCCGTCCAGATCATTCCAGGTCATGGTCAGCCATTCGATGGCAGTGGCCGTTGACGGCACCGCCGCCAGGGTCTTCACATCCGCGTGAATTCCATCCAGCAGTGTCTGAATTGAAAATTTCCGGTCTGCCACCATGGACCGGAACTGGTCCTCGGCATTTTTTTCAGCGCTGTTTTGGAAGCTGATAGTGCTGATGGTGACAAGAATCGCAGTCACAAGCACACCGAACCCAACAACAAAAAGCGGCAGTTTATGCGCCAGCTTGAGCGATTTGAACACTTTCATTCCGTCCTCCTAAGAGCAGTGCGGCCTAGGCTGCCGCAAGAGTAATGCCGGTCAGATTGCGCCGCAGATGTTAATTTGCCGCTTACAGGGGACGGTTTCTGCGGCATTTTTAGGCAGAAACACGCTCTAAACTGCTGCGCTCCGGCGTCACTTTCTGAAGGTTCGGTAAAGATGCAGCTGAAGGCTGTGCGCAGGGCGAACAAGGCGCCTGATTCTTCGCGGCGAAGTGATTCTCTGGTCACTGGCACACAGATAAAAATTGATCGGAATTCTTCCGTAAAATTGCTGCCGTTCTCCTTATGAATCTCTCTTTGCGCGGGTGGGGCGGCAATCAAATGTTAAGGCCCGGCACCTAAGACTTGCCTCATCGAACTCGAATTGATCGCCGACAACGGGGGTGCGAATCGCCGAATATGACTATGGAAACGCAAAAGCACGTTTTGGATCTGCCAAACGCCTTCGCGGAACTGGATCCGCTGATCGCCTTCCTTCAGGGAGCGCGCGCCAAGGCAGTCGAAATCGACTGCAGCGGCGTTGCCCTGATGCCCTCACGCTGCTTGCAGCTTCTGCTTGGTGCAGAACAGCAGTGGCGGTCCGAGGAGGTAGGCTTCGCAGTCACCAATATCACTGAATCCTGCCGCAAGTCCCTGACGCTTCTGGGGCTGGAGCCAAACCGTTTTGAAGACGAGGAAACAGCATGAAAACCAAAGTTCTGGCAATCGACGATTCCCGCACGATCCGGAATCTTCTCGCCGCGACCCTGGAAGAGGCCGGATTTGAATACCATTGTGCGGTCGATGGCCGCGATGGTGTCGACATGTACCCTGATGTGGACCCGGACGTGGTAATCACCGATATCAACATGCCGAACCTCGACGGTTTCGGCGTGATTGAGGAGCTGCGCGGCTCCGGCATTAATTCCAAAGTGCCGATTCTGGTGTTGACCACGGAAAGCGCACCGGAGCTGAAGGCCCGTGCCCGCGGTGCCGGCGCAACCGGCTGGATCACCAAGCCGTTTGACGATGCGTCGCTGATTTTTGCGCTCAAGCGCGTGACTGGAGCGGCGGCCTAGGATGTCGGGATCGATTCAGGATACCTTCTTTGAGGAGTGCGAAGAGCTCCTTGAAGCAACGGATGAAGGGCTGACCGCTATCGAAGGAGGCGATCACGACCCTGAGGTTGTCAATGCGATTTTCCGCGCCGTGCACTCTATCAAGGGTGGCGCCGGAGCCTTTGGCTTGGATGATCTGGTGGCTTTTGCCCACCGGTTCGAAACCGTGTTTGACGAAGTGCGCTCCAACCGGCTGGAGCTGGACCCGAAACTGGTTCAGCTGCTGCTGCGGTCCAGCGATCAACTGTCAGCGCTGGTCGAGGCCGCCCGGGATGGCGGCCAGATAGACGAGGCGCATAACGATACGCTGTTGGCAGCGCTGGATGAATATATCCCCGAAGAAGAGGAAGACCTCACCTTCGAGCCAATGGGGCTTGGTGCTGCACCGATGGTCGACCTGGGTGATATCGGCGGTGGTGAACCGGCGGAACCGCAGGAAGAGACCTATCGGATCCGTTTCCAGCCGCTAAAGGAAATGTACGGCACCGGCAACGAACCGTTCTTCCTGTTCCAGGCGCTCAAGGATATGGGTGAACTGACCGTCAAGCTGGACGACAACGAACTGCCCGGCTTTGACGCAATGGACACAAGCGAAGCCTATTTGGCCTGGGACCTGGTTCTGGTCACCAAGGAGCTGCGCTCTGTGGTTGAGGCTGTCTTTGAATTCGTCGAAGGCCTGTGCGAGCTGTCGATCGAAGGCGATGGCGATGCAGAGGCGGAAGCCAATGCGCTGGCGAATCTGGATGCGATGTTCAGCACACCGCCTGCAACCGCTGCTGCTCCTACCGCCCCTGCTGCCGCAGCAGCAGATGCCGCTGAGGGGGAGGCGCCATCAGCCCCTTTTGAACCGCCGGTCCCCGCACCTAAACCCGAAGCCAAGCCGGCACCTGCCGAAGAAAAGGCATCGGCCCCGAAAGCCGAGAGCGGCAAACAGGAGCAGCGCGGTGGACCCAAGCCGACTCTCCGCGTCGAGCTCGAGCGGGTGGACCGGCTGATCAACGCTGTCGGGGAGCTTATCATCAACCATTCGATGCTGGCTCAGCAGATCGCAAATCTTCCGGTATCTGATACGCGGGATGTCGAAACCGAGCTGGAGGGTTTTAAGAATCTGGCCCGCGACATTCAGGAAGGTGTCATGGCCATCCGTGCACAGCCGGTAAAGCCATTGTTCCAGCGGATGGCAAGGATTGTCCGGGAAGCTTCTTCTGCCACAGGCAAGACCTGCAAGCTCGTGAATGAGGGTGAAAATACCGAGGTGGACAAAACCGTGATCGAACGGCTGTCTGACCCGCTGACGCATATCCTGCGCAATGCGGTGGACCACGGTATTGAAAAACCTGAGGACCGCACTACCGCCGGGAAGTCCAACATCGGCGAAATCCGGCTTTCAGCCTCGCACCGCTCCGGCAGTGTCTGCATCGAGATCAAGGACGACGGTGCCGGCGTGAACCGCCCGCGGGTCAAACAGATCGCAATCGAAAAGGGCCTGATCCCGGAGAACGCCGAGCTGACGGATGCCGAGATCGACAACCTGCTGTTTGCACCGGGGTTCTCGACCGCCAAGGAGGTGTCTAACCTCTCTGGCCGCGGCGTGGGCATGGACGTGGTGAAAAATGCGGTAACCGGTCTCGGCGGGCGCATCAACATCTCGTCCACACCCGGCAAAGGGTCCACCTTTACCATCATCCTGCCGCTGACGCTGGCGGTGATGGATGGCATGGTGGTGTCAGTTGCCGATCAGACCATGGTGGTGCCGATCACATCAATCGTCGAGACCATGCGCGGCAGCGACGACATGATCAACAGCCTTGGCGCCGATGGCACCCTGCTGTCGATCCGCGGCAATTTCGTGCCGATCTGCGATGTTGCCGGCAGCCTGGGACTGTACCGCGAAAGCGATCAGCAGGCCGGAGTCTACCTGCTGGTGGAAACCGAAACCGGCCAGCGATGCGCCTTGGCAGTGGATGACATCCACGACCAGCGCCAGGTGGTGATCAAAAGCCTGGACGGCGTCTGCGGAGAGATCGCCGGCGTCGCCGCAGCAACCATCCTGGGCGACGGCAAGATCGCCATGATCCTGGATCCAGAAAGCATCATTGCGGCCTCGCCCACTGCGGCCGCCTTTGACACCGAGCGGAGAATGAGCAATGCAAGCTGAAGTGAAGCAAACAGATCAAGAAGTGAAACACGCTGAACACAGCGAGTTTGTCAGCTTCACCGTGGCCGGGCAGGCGTTCTGCCTGAAGATCACCCAGATCCGGGAGATCCGGCGCTGGTCACCGGTAACGATTTTGCCGCATGCCCCCGCCGATGTGCTGGGGGTGATGAACCTGCGCGGCGCAGTGATCCCCATCTATGATCTCTCTGCCCGTTTCGGCCTGCAGCAGACTGAGGCCAGCGAGCGCAATGTGGTCATCGTCGTTTCGGTGCACGGTAAACCGGTCGGCCTGCTGGCTGAATCTGTTTCCGAGATCATCTCGATCAACCCGGATGACATCCAGGACACCCCGCCGGTGGATAGCCGCAATACGATGGAGTATATCCAGGGCATCATCTCCCATGATGACACCATGGTGCGCATCATCAATCTGGATGCGGTCATCTCGGCTCCGGAACAGGTGATGCTGTGAGCGCAGAAGGTACCATCAATCCCAAAGTGGACAGCTTTTCCCTGTCGGATCAGGAGTTTGAAGCGATTGCGCAGTTCGCGCATAAGAACTTCGGCCTGGCGATGGCGAAAAGCAAGAAGCCACTGGTGTCGTCGCGCCTGGCCCGCAAGCTGCGCCAGCGCAATATCACCAACTTCAAGGACTACCTTGCCAGTCTGGACGGTCCTAATGCCGACGAGGAACGCAGCGGGCTGTTGTCGCTGCTGACCACAAATGTGACCCATTTCTTCCGGGAGCCACATCACTTTGAAACCCTGCGCAACGACGTGCTGCCGCCACTGATCGAACAGGCGCGCCGCGGCGGCCGGGTGCGGCTGTGGTCCGCGGGCTGTTCCAACGGGCAGGAGCCGTATTCGATCGCCATGACGCTGCTGGACGCCTGTCCGGAAGCAGCCAATCTGGATATCAAGATCCTGGGCACTGACATCGACCCGGTTGTGGTGCGCCACGCCCAGGCCGCCAAGTACCCTGAGGATGAGCTGGCCCAGATCGATGCCAAATACAGCAAACTGGTGCCCAAGCGCGATCCGGACGGGCGACTGCCGGACAGCCTGCGCAAGCTGATCACATTCGGGGTGCTGAACCTGATCGAACCCCTCCCTTTCAAGGGTAAGTTCGATGCGATTTTCTGCCGGAATGTTGCGATTTATTTCGACAATCCGACCCAGCAGAAAGTCTGGAGCGCCTTCCAGAATGCCCTGAACCCGGGCGGTACCCTCTTCATTGGTCACTCCGAGCGCATGTCAGGCCCGGCTGCGCAGCACCTGAAGACGGCCGGGATCACCACTTATGTCAACTCACCCGCTGGCAGGTAACCCCAGCCGCGGCTGCATGCAGAGCAGAAGGAAAGAAAAATGAGCTTGAAAGACTCTCTCCGTGTCATGGTTGTCGATGACATGTCGACAAGCCGGGGGATCATCACACAAAGCCTGGATGAGATCGGCATCAAGAATTACATGGTCGAGAATTCGGGCGAAGGTGCCTATCAGAAATTGACCCAAACGCCTGTGCATCTGGTGCTTTCGGACTACAACATGCCGGGTATGGATGGGCTGGGTCTCTTGAAGGCGCTGCGCAGCCACCAGGTCACCCAGCGGGTTGGCTTTATCCTGGTGACCGGTAAGCCCACCCCGGAAATCATCCAGGTCGGCAAGCAGATCGGTCTGAACAACATCGTCCGCAAGCCATTTACTGTGGCAACGATGAAACAGGCCATCGAACAGGTTGTCGGGCGGCTCTGAACATGGAACACCCCGACAAGGCCCTTGGCGAACTCTGCGCGGCATCGGCGTGGGAAATGGAGCAGCTGCGCAGCCAGATGCAAACGTTGGAGGACGTGGTCCTTGATGTTCTGGAGCGGGGCACCCCGCCAACCAGTCAGGAGCTGCGGGCGCTGCAGGACTTTGACCTGGTGATTCAGACCCTGTCGGGGCTTTCTGGGTTCTACCAGCGGGTGCAGGCCCAGGTGAACGAGTCCGGCCCGGCAGATCTGCCAGCTGCAGCTGCCGGGGTCACCCTTGAAAAACTGCGCGACCGGCTGCGCTCAGCCGGCAATTTGGCAAGCACTTAAAATTGCGCGGCCTTCGCCCGTTTCCGGGCGGGGGCTGTCTGCTGCAGACGTTCGTGGCGAATTTTCTTTTTCTTTGCTGCCGCTAAGGACTACATTGGGCATAGCTGAATTCGCTATCCCGGGTGTCCCCATGTCTTTTCTTTTCAAACCTTTGATTTTCACCGCCTGTCTGCTGTTTGCGGCAAGCGCGCAGGCAGCTGCTGACCGCATTGCTCTGGTTATCGGGGTTGCTGACTATCAACATCTGCCGCCGCTTGAGAACACCCGGAATGACGCCGTTGCCATGGCCGACACGCTGGAGGGCATCGGCTTTGATGTCAGCCTGGCGCTCGACCCTGGCACGTCGGAAATGGAACAGCTGCTGGAGGATTTTGCCTTCCGCTCCGAAGTCGCGGATCTGGCACTGGTCTATTTCGCCGGCCACGGGATTGAAGTGCAGGGTGAGAATTTTCTGATCCCTGCTGATGCCAAGGTTGCCAGCAACCGCGATGTACAGCGCCAGTCACTGTCCTTGAAACAATTGCTGAGCGCGGTCGACCGGGCCCGGAAGATGCGGATCGTGAT
The DNA here is from genome assembly GCF_049800895.1 of Leisingera sp. S232. Lineage (NCBI taxonomy): Bacteria > Pseudomonadati > Pseudomonadota > Alphaproteobacteria > Rhodobacterales > Roseobacteraceae > Leisingera > Leisingera sp. S232. The sequence goes on from NZ_JBNAFX010000022.1 coordinate 8,314, forward strand.
CCTGGACAGCTGCCGCGACAACCCGCTGGGCGATTCCATCGCGCTGGAGCAAAGCAGCAGCCAGACGGCTGAAACCACAGCGACAACCCGTGGCGGCGGCGGCATGGCGCCAGCTGATCCGGACCGCGGCACGCTTGTGGCCTTTGCGGCCAAGGATGGCCAGGTGGCGCTGGACGGCAGCGGCAGCAATTCCCCCTATGCCACGGCTTTGATGGAAAAAATGGTGCAGCCTGGGCTGGAGATCAGCCTGTTGTTCCGCCAGGTCCGTGACCAGGTGCTGCAAAGCACCGCCAACCTGCAGGAGCCGCACACCTATGGCTCGCTCACAGGCGTACCCTTCTATCTGGCAGGCCCTGGTGAAAATGATGCTCCGATTTCTGTCGCCGATGCCTCCGCTGCATGGGCTGCCATCAAACCGGATCAGGAAGAACAGCTGCTGGCCCTGGCAGAGCTGGGAGACACCCGTTCGATGCTGGGCCTGGCCTATATTCGGCTCAACCCGAATGAGGGCCGGTTCGACCCTGCGGCAGCGGTGGATTTCCTGCAACGGGCTGCTGATGCCGGTTCGCCCGAAGCGCAGTTTGAACTGGCCAAACTATATGAGCGCGGCACCGGTGTTGATGTGGACACAGCCAAGGCGCTGGAGCTGTATCAGGCTGCTGCAGATCAGAATTTTGCCGATGCGATCAACGATCTTGGCTTCCTGCATTATCAGGGCGGCCTGGGGCTGCCGGCCAACCCCAAAAAGGCGCTGACGTTCTTTGAACGGGCCGCTGATCTGCGTCACCCGCAGGCACAGTTCAATTTTGCAGCGCTGATAGATGATGGGCTGATCCCCTCGAAAGGCCCCGAAGATTCAGCGCATTACCTGTATGCGGCGCTGCGCAGCGGGAGTTCTGATGTCCTTGGATTGCTGAGTGACCGCCCGAATATGTTCACTGCTGAAACCCGGCGGGCGCTCCAGCAGAAGCTGAAGGAGAACAACTTCTACGCCGGCTCGATCGACGGGGACTTCGGACCTGGAACCCAGCGCGGAATCCGGCAGGCCTATGGTCTGGAGGGATAACCGCCCTGCTTGCAGCCGATCCTGCGCTAAGGCTTTATCCACCGCAAGGTCGGCTCCGAGCCCAACTTGACCAATGCTGCGAAGCGAACCAAGGTCCACAAAGTAGCTTCACTCAAGGTTGCAGGTCAGTTCAAAAATGAGCGTAAGGGAAATGTATCACGACTTTCGAAAGCGCTTCCCTGAAGTGACCCAAGCTGCGGACGCCAGACACATCAAAGTTTGGGACAGCGTTGATGATGAAACTGCGTTTAGCTGGTTTGAAAGCCTTGCTGGCGCAATCAATGATCAAATGGGTGCTCCGGATGAAGGTGTTAATGTGTCGTCGGTTTTCTCCTATTTTGGGGAACAGCTTCAGGGCTCCGACAATGAGGTCAAAAACTGCATTGACGTTAGTTTTGTCGAGAACCTTTTTTGGGAGGTGCAACCGAATTCAGCGGCTAGTGCTTGGGATGTAATGCCAAAGTCTATGCAACAACTGTATCTGAGCTTTCATGGTCGTCCCCCGACAATAGATTAGCTGTACTTGACCCCTTACACCGAACAAAGCGAACTTTGGCGCAGCCGCAGAGAAAGCCCGCTTGGTCCGGCTCAGCCGACCTTCTTTGTCCCAATTAAGCTACTGTCTGTGGCGACCAAAACGCTCTCAAGCAGTTCAAAGGGTTACGGGATGGATTTTCACGCAAGTTCAAATGGTACAGAGCCCCCAAATGTCCTTAGCGCAGGATTTCGCCCCTATATGCACCTGACCCCACAATTCGAAAGCTCTCCGCAGCAGATCACTGGTCAGGTACCAGCGGATCGCCGCAGCGATTGTCTCCAGCAATGGCCTGCTTTGGCCGGCTGGATACTGCCGGGACAAACGGCCTACAGCAGCCCGTTTGCGATCCATTCATCCAGCTGGCGGCGGCTGATTTCGAAATGCATGCTGTCCTCGCGCCGGAACCCGGCACCCCAGACCCAGCCTTGGTCGTAGAAGAAATCCGCCATGATGGTGAGCCCCAGCTGGGTTTTTCCATCGGTGAAGTTATCCAGCTTACCGTCAATATTCAGGTCAACCGCCAGGCCATAGCTATGGGTGGACAGTGAATTGGTTGTGCCGCGAATCCGGCGCACGCATAGCGCGCCAGCGGTGTTGATGCGGGCATAAAGATCGGGGTCAGCCTGGCGGATGTTTTCAAAAACCACTTTCAGGCTTTCGATGGCCGGGCTCAGCATGCTGACACGGATCGGCCCGACCTGCTCGGTCACCAGTTTTTCCTTCAGGTCCGGATTTGTCATCGGCTGGCAGGTGTCGTTCAGATCCTGCCGCGGACGGCCCAGTCTCTCGGTCAGGTATTTGCCGCCGGTGACCCGCAGGCCGCGGTTCACGTTCAGCCGGTCCGCAATCAGAACCACCTGGGCATAATCCAGATCAGCGCCGCCTGTCTGATTCCAGATCGCGGCCTCGCCGGCCGCATCATCAGTGAAAGGGCTGCCTGTGTCAGCCCCTCCGGCAGGCAGGCTGGCAACTTCGTTCTGCAAGTCCGTCATCCTGGCCTGCAGATCCTCAACCTGCTGGCGCAGCATTTCAAGCTCGATCCGCGCTGTGGAATCGACACCACCGGCGCCTTGGTAATCTTCCTCGTTCAGCAGCCAGCTGAGCCCGAACCAGATAGCCGGAGCCAGCACAAGGCCGATGGCAATAATCACAGCTGGCAGTACCCGCATTTTTCCTCCTGGTTCATTTGCGCCCATTTCAATCCTTCACCGGCCGGCAGTAAACCCCCTGATTACAACTTGCCGGAAACACCGTGTTTTTTTCCTGCACAGGGCTCTGCCCGGCATTGGCAGGCTGCTGGTGCTGGTATAAGCTGTCCCCATGTTGCAGCGGTAGGGGAGAGCGCAGAGCATGATCCGCCTGAAAAGTATTTTTACAAGCATTCTGGGGGCCGGGTTGATTTTCGCGCCGATGGCACAGGCGCAATCCAATAGCGGCGAGCTGTCGGTAGAAGAAATCACAGAAGCCTTCAAGAAACAGAAGACCCGCGGCCTGGTCATTGTGCCCAGCAGCGCGGACACGGGCCAGGACACAACCGAGGAAACTGCGACTGTGGCTGCCGCGGCGGAGGAATACTCCCCCTTAGATCAGCAGACACAGATCAATATTCAGATCTCCTTTGATTTCGACAGTGCCGCTTTGCGGTCCGACCAGGAACCGAAACTGGCAAATATGTGCGCCTCGATGAAGGCTCTGGATGACACGGTTTTCCAGATCATCGGCCATACCGACAGTTCCGGCTCGGCAGCATATAACGAACGGCTGTCCCTGCTGCGCGCACAGGAGGTGCGGCGTCATCTGATCAGCTCCTGCGGCGTGCCAGAGAATATGCTGAAGGCCATCGGCATGGGCGAGACCGCCCCTTACAACCAAAACAACACCCGCGCCGATGAAAACCGCCGCGTTGAATTTCAGGCTCTGGGCTGACAACAGCCCGGACCCGCTCCGGCACAAAGGCCAGGGAGACCTCTATGCTTGAATCGCGCCCTGGCGACTTGTTCCAGCCGGGTGATCTGCTGAACAATACCTACAGGATTGAATGCCTGCTGGGCCGCGGCGGCACGTCCGATGTCTACAAGGCGCGCTCTGAAATCTCCGGCAATCTGGTTGCCCTGAAGGTGCTGAAGCAGGAGCTTGCCGCCAACGAGGATTTCACCGTCCTGATGGCGCGTGAAGAGAACATCCGCGAAATCCGTCACGCAGCCGTGGTGCGCTATTCGGAAAACCACCGCACCCCGGACGGCCATATTTATCTGCTGATGGACTATGTCGACGGTCCCGGTCTCGACAAGCGCCTGAAACAGGGGCCGATGTCGGCCGAAGATCTGCTGGTTGTCTGTCGCCGGGTGGTGCAGGGTCTGCAGGCGGCGCATACGCGCAATATCGTTCACCGCGATCTCAGCCCGGACAACATCATCCTGCGCGGCGGCGACCCGGCAGAGGCGGTGATCATTGATTTCGGCATCGCCAAGGATACCAACCCTGGTGCCCAGACCATTGTCGGCAATGAATTTGCCGGCAAATACTCTTATGCAGCGCCTGAGCAGATGAGCGGGAACACCGATGCCCGCTCTGACATCTATTCACTTGGCGCGCTTTTGCTGGCTAACTTTCGGGGCGCGGCGCCGAAATTGGGTGCCAACCCGATGGAAGTGGTTGAAAACAAGCAAAAGCCCGTGGACACCGATGGCCTGCCCGAGCCGCTGAAAGCGCTGATAGACCGGATGTGCGCCCCGGACCCGGATGACCGGTTCCAAAACGCAGGCGAAGTTCTGGCATTTCTGGACGACCCCAGTAGCGGGTCGGACGGCGGCAGCCTGGCAGATTTGCTGGATGCGCCGAATGAAGACGCCACCATCATCGTGCCGCAGACCAGCAGACCTGCGCCACCCCAATCTCCGCCCGCTGCAAAACCCGCAGCAGAAAAGGCGAAAAAGGGCGGTAGCGGGCTTTGGGCCGCTTTGTTGGTGCTTCTGCTGCTCGGCGGTGGCGGGGCCGGCGCCTATTTTGGTGGCTTTCTCGACAGTGTCCTGGGGCCTAGCTATCCGGTGGCCCGTCCTTATTCACTGATTGCAGAGAAACCGGCCGATGGCCCGGTCGAAATCGTTGGCAACGTACCTTCCGAAGCGGTGCGCGATGGCTTGCTGGGTTTATCGCAGGATGCCGACCTTACCCTTGCCTCCGGCGCCATTGCCGACAGTTGGGGCGCTGACATTCTGGACACCGTTAAACCGCTTAGCGGTCTGCGGGAATGGCGACTGGTTGTCAGCAACAACAAGGCGCGGCTGACCGGCACCACAGATGACACCAACGTCGCGGAAATGCTGAATGAGCTGTTTCGCAACGGGCTGCCCGGTGCCTTGGAAGGCAAAGCAGACATCCGGTTTGAACTGCCGATGCTGCCGGTCGCAGAAGTAAAAGCGATCATGAACAGCTTTGCCGATTGCGGGCCGCTGGTGCGCCAGGGCAACGGCCATTTTGAAGGTTACGGCCCAGCCGACCCGATCCTGATCAGCGGCCGCGTCGCCAGCACTGCCACCCGGCTGGAGCTGTTTGACGCGCTGCGCGCGCTGGCACATGAACGGCAGGTGGTTCTGGATGTGGAAGTGCTGAATGACGCTCTTTGTGTGGTTGAACAGCATCTGCCCAAAGCACCGTCCGGCGGGGCTGGGGTGGAATTTGCGGTTGGCGGGACATCCGTGGAGCCGAACCCCTCTGGCCGGTTCTTTGTCGGCGAAAACCCGGTGATCGACGTGGTTCTGCCCAACGGCGTGACCGACGGATATCTCACGGTTTCCATCCTTGATGTATCCGGGAATGTGTTCCACCTGCTGCCGAATATCTCGCGGGAGGACAACGCGGTTGCCAGCCTGCGCGACGGCGCACAGGGCGAGGTCCCGGTGCGGGTCGCCTACAGCTTGGAAGAATCCGCGGCCAATGGCGGCATCGCCTTCAAAGTGGATGACAGTTCGCTGGGCAAGAGCAAGGTGCTGGTTCTGCATTCCGCTGAACCCCTGTTCGATGGTATGCGGCCAACATCAGAAAGTGCGGTGGGATTTGCTGAGGCTTTGAAGGCCAGCTATGATGCAGACTCCAGCCGCATCCGCTCGCTCGACAGCCGTATCCTGGTGACCGCCAAGCCCTGACTGTGAAATCTACAATTCCGGGCCGGGCAGGATTTGCACTCCCGGCAGACATTCCTTGCACGCAGAACAGTATCCGCCTTACAAAATCGACCTTACAAAACGTCGATAACTATCGCGGTAACATTGTCGGCGCCGCCGCCTGTCAGCGCGAGCTGGATCAGCTGATCACCAACGGTTTCCAGCGGTGCGCTGCTCAGCATGTCTTCCAGAATCTGGAAGGTGGCATATTTGCTCAGCCCGTCAGAGCAGATCAGGAACCGGTCCCCAGGCTCTGTGTCGCCGCGGATTTTGTCAATTTCCAGCTCATCCCCCACGCCCACCGCTCGGGTAATGGCGTTGGAATGCGGATGCTGTTCCGCCTCGTCCCAGGTCATCTTTCCTGCCAGCACATATTCTGCTACGGCCGAATGGTCCTCTGTCAGCATTTCGATCTGGCCATTGCGCAGCCGGTAGATACGGCTGTCACCGGCCCACAACCCGACAAAATGCTGGTTTGCCATGATCAGTGCTGCAACCGTTGACCCGATTGTGCCGCCGCCCCGGGCCGCTGCCTCGGCGCGGATTGCCTTATGCGCGTTCTGAATCGCGTCCCGCAGCGCATGCATCCGGGCCGCCGGGTCCAGCCCCAACGGGATCATCGCCACTGAATCGGCAATCAGACGGCTGGCAAAATCACCTGCGTCATGGCCACCCATGCCATCAGCAACAAGCCAGATGTCATGCTCCGGCAGCGCCAGGACTGAGTCTTCATTAACCTTGCGCTTCAGGCCCACATGGGTTTGCGCGGTATAGCGGTATTTGCGCAGCTGGTTCATCACGCGGCCTCAACCCCGGCCCAGACCGGCGCGCCAAGATCAAACAGTGCCAAAGCCACCGCTCCCTGCGGCAGACCTCTGCAAGCCAGCGTCCGGGGCACCCCGTCCAGAACGGCCGTCCACAGGCTGCACCCGGCCAGCCGCGGGTCAAATGCCTGCAGCCGCTCCGGCCCTTGCGGGCCTGCCATGACCACCTCTGTGGCTGTTGGTTGCACTGTATCAGGCGCCGGTAGCGCTGCGAGCCGGTCGGCCAGGCTGTCTTTGGTCATGCTGTCCTCCAATGCGTCCAGTGCCAGCTCCTCAAGCTGCTCGAACAGAGTCTGCGCAGCCAGATGGCCGGGATCGGCAGAACCGGCCCCCGTCCGCGCGGCCACCAGAGTCAGCGGAAACCTGCGCCCGACCCGGTCAACCGACGGCATCATGACCCCCCAGACCGAGGCCGCACCGCCGCAGCCTGCCGGCAAGGTGAAGCGCCAGATCGGCGCTGTCATGTAATGGGCATCAAAGCCGGAGCCATAGGCCGTCTTGCCGTCCAGCATAACCTGCTGCAGCCAGGCATCCCAGACCCGCACAAAGCCGCCGGGGGTGCGCAGCCGGAAGAAATCCCCGGCCGAAGGCATTTTCCCATATGCGCCGAACCCGTCCATTACATCGACTTCGGGCAGCTGAATTTCGCCATGGCCGGCAGGGCGAAGGGATTGATGACAGATCCGGACTGCAGCTCAAACAGGGCCAGCCGCCCGCCAACGCGAAAGTTCACACGCCGACGGTCAGACACATTGGTGCGCCGCACTTCGGCCGCATCCAGCAGCCGGAACCAGGCCCAAGGCCCGTCCCGCGACAGCACGTTTTCGGCATCCCGTTTCTTGGGCAGCAGCGTCAGCCGGGCCAGCCCGACCGAGCCCGGCCAGGTGACGGCCACCGGCGTCGGCGCGCCGGACCGGTGGTTATAGGCGACTTTGGTACCGTCGATTTCCAGCATCACTTCCTTGGCCTTGGGGTCCAAGGCATTGACAGTAATTTGGAAATTCACCGCAGGCTGCGCGCCGCCGGCAAAGAAGGCCTCCTTGATTTCTGCCGCATACTGCATCTGCTGCAGCACTGCCGGGCTGATGCCCAGATCGACGTCGTTGACGCGTTTCCAGGTCCAGGGACGGCTGCGGGTGTCGACGTATTTCAGCAGATGCTCATTGAAGAAACTGTCAATCAGCCCGTTTGGAGAGAACAGTTTGGCAAAATCCGCCATTGCAACATCCGCCCGCGCCGACCGGTTGAACGGATAGCGGTTGGCCAAAGCCTTGTCACAGAACGGCAGCACCGCAGACTGCCAGCGCGCGTTGATTGATGCGCGGGTGCCCTCAGAGGTGATGCCCGAGGACCCGGCTGAAATCTGCGTTGCCCAGCGAGGCAGCGGCCCACCCATCCGGCTGGCGGTCTGCTGGAACTGCAACAGCGCCTGACCGCTCTGGCCACCGGTGGCAACACCGGAAAAGGACATCTTGTTCAGCTCCTGATAGACCAGCTGCAATTGCCCCATCAGGTCGTCCAGCTGCGAGGGCTGGCCTTCCGGACGGTTGACCAGGTCAAACAGCCACTGGAACCGTTCCTGCACATAAGCTCCCGGCGGCTTGGCCGCCTGCCCCGACGCATTCTCGGCAGAACCGACCAGCGCCTCCAGCAGGATCTGTCCCTGGATCGACAGAGTGGAGCGTGCTTCAATCGCGGCCACATTCTGGGCGCCCGCGGCCAAAGTTCCCGTATCCAGAACGGATTTGTCCTCATTCAACCGGGTTTCGTTGCTGACATCGGTCAGGATGTTGACGATGGGTGATGTCGGCCCGGACAGAACATTGGTGACTTCCACGGCGTGGGACAGCGATTCCAGCGGGATGATGTCGATATCGCCCAGGATCTGATCATAACGGCTGATATAGTCGTTGTAATACAGATCCAGAACATCACGGCTGAGCTTCAACAGCACCGCCTCGTTCTGGGCGGCCTCGCTTTGCTCACCCAGCACCCAGGCCTCCCGGTGAACCCGCTCAGCAACGCTGACCGCTTCGGGCAGGAACACATTGTGGAAGCCGTCATAGGTGAAGATGCCTTCGATGCCATCGTTCAGCGGCTTGCCGGAACTTCGGACCAGCACCCGTTTCACCGACGGCCCGCCAACATCCGTAATCCGCCATTTCGGCAGGCTGGTTGCCTGCTGGGAATTCAGAATGCCGTTATAGACCCGCTGCGCCAGCGGCATTTCCGACAGCAGATTCTGCGCCTGCGCAATCAGCGGACCATTCAGCGCAATCTCTTCCATCGGCTGCGATAAAAGCGCGGTCAGGTGATCCATCAGATCCGACCGCAGCTGGGTGCGGGAAATGCCGGGATAGGCAATTTTTTCCCAATCGAGCCGCATCCATTCCTTGACCAGATCCTGGTTCATCGGCCCCTGAAGGCCCAGCATCAGATAGATCTTCAGCGCCTCATACAGCGTATCGGGGTTGTTGATATTGCCCTCGATCTGCTGCTCCAGCCGCACCAGCAGCCGCGGCAGAAGACGCTGGTTCAGCGCCGTCCGATAGGTTTGGGCAGCTTGGGTGCCGATCACCTCTCCCTGATACAGGCCATAGGTCATCGCGCCATCGGGTTCCGGGTCAGACAGCACTGGATTGCCCGGCATGTCGCGCAAATTGTTCAACGCTGCCGCCACCGGCACCAGGTCTGTGTCGCCGATCGGGCTGGGCGGCAGCTGCGCCGCAGCGGCCTGATAGGCAGCCACTTGCCCCTCGGCATCTGTGATCAGGTCCGAGTTCTTGAGATACGACCGCACCCACAGCGTGCCCATCGCAATGGCCACCAGCACGGTTGCAGTAATGGCAATCCGCCGGGTCCAGCGGTAGCGGCGTTCAACCTTGTCGTCAGCCGACACCAGCCCGGCCTCCGGGAACATCACGCTCTCGAACAGACGGGTCAAAAAGAAACTGCGTCCAGTCCCCTGCCCGGTGCCGATTGCCTGACGGCCGATACCGAATGTCTGCGCCATCCCCAGCATCAGCCGGTCAATCGGCGTGCCTTCCTGGGTGCCGGAGGTAAAATAAACCCCGCGCAGCATCTGGCGCTGCTCATAGCGGTTGTCCTGGAACACCTCCATCAGGAACTCGCGGGCGACCCCGCGCATCGACGCGACCTGCGCCGGGAAGCCGGCAATCAGCGCCCGGCGCTGATGATCGGTCTCTGTCTGCATCTTCTCCAGCAGCTGCGCGTTGATCTGCCCCAGCAGCAGGCCGAATTCCTCGTCAAACCCGGCAATCGGCGGCTGTTCTTTCTTGCCCTTGGGCAAAGGCAGCGTGAAACCCCAGACCTGTTCGCGGTCTTCCTTGCCCAGAGAGTCGTGAAACTCCTGGAAGCCGGCAATCAGATCGGCCTTGGTGAACAGCACATAGACCGGGAAACGCACCCCCAGCTTTTCGCGCAGCTCCGCCAAGCGGCGGCGCACCGCAGCGGCGTGGCTTTTCTGGGTGATTTCATCCTGCAAGCTGAGATCAGACAGCGAAATCGCAATCAGCGCGCCATTGATCGGCTGCCGCTTGCGGTACTTCTTCAAGAGGCTCAGGAAGCCAAGCCAGGCGGCGTTATCCGCCTCGGCATCGCTTTCCTGTGTGGTATAGCGCCCGGCAGTGTCAATCAGCACCGCGTCATTGGTGAACCACCAGTCACAGTTGCGGGTGCCGCCGACGCCGCCGATCGCGGCTTTGCCCAGTTTCTCGGCCAGCGGGAACTGCAGACCGGAATTCACAATCGCCGTTGTCTTACCGGCGCCCGGCGGGCCGATCATGATATACCAGGGCAGATCGTTCAGATGCCGCCGTCCGCCCTTGGACTTGCGCAGCTCCTTCATTGCATCCTTGAACTTGCCGCGCAGCTCGCCGATTTCTTCGGACAGCACATCATCTTCCGAGGTATCGACAGCCTCCGCCATCTCCTCGGTCATCTCCTTGTCCTGGCGGCGGCGGCGCCAGAAAATGATGCCGACGGTGATGAAATACAACAGGAAGATCACCCCGATGGTGATCAGCCGCGACATCACACTGTCAAACGGGCGCCAGTCATCGCTGCCGATAAACGGCGCGAAGTACCAGACACAGGCCGACAACGCCGCGGCGAGGATCAGCAGGACCGTGTAGATCGACCGGAACAAAGGCAAGATATAGCGGCGGATCATCCTTTAACCTCCTGAACCAGCAGGATTTCGATCCTGCGGTTCTTAGCCCGCCCTGCGCGGGTACTGTTATCTGCAATCGGTTCCTTGTCGGCCCGGCCTTCGGCCGACAGCCGGTCCGTGTCGGTCATCACCTTGGCCATACCAGCCATCACAGATTTTGCCCGTGCCAGCGACAGCGCCATATTGGACGGGAAGCGGGAGGAGCGGATCGGGATATTGTCCGAATGTCCGGCCACGATAATCTTGCCCTTTTCGTCATTCAGTGCCTCGGCCACCCGGTTCACCGGACCGCGGAATTTCTCACTCAGCTGATCCGAACCAGAGCCGAACATACCGGACCCGGTCAGCCGGATGATCAGCGTGTTGCCCTTCTGGAAGACCTGCACGATGCCTTCCTTGATCTCCGGCTCCAGGAACCCGGACACCTTGGCGATCTGTTCTTCAGTGGTGGGTGCCGGCGGCGGCGGCGGTGGCGGCGGTGCGCGCCGTTCCAGCGCAACCTTGGGGCCAGAATCCACAATGGTCAGCTGACCCACTACATTTTCAGTCTTGTTCGACAGCATCCAGCTGAGCCCAAGAAACTGCAGCGCCAGAATGGCGCAGGTCGCGGCCATGGTGATCCACACCAGCCGCCAGACCGACAGTGCCTTGAACGGTTTGACCAGCCCCTCCCAATGGGGCGACAGGTCGCGCTCGACGGGACCGCGCTGGTTGCGGATGATCCGGGCCAGCGCGCCTCGGATCTGCAGATGCTTTTCCGAACCGCCCTGCTCCACCCGCAGGCGGCCCTCAAACCCCAGCGACAGGCACATATACAGGAACTCGAGCATATCGATATTGTTGCCCGGCTCCTTTTCCAGCCGGGCCAGCAAATCGTAAAACCGGTCGCCGCCGACAACTTCGCGATGGAAGGTCGCCACCATCGACTGCAGCCCCCAGGCGGATTGTCCGCCCCAGGGCGTGTTCAGCACCACATCGTCCAGCGTCGCGCACAGCGCATAGCGCGCAATCTTGACGGTCTGCGCGGCAAGGCCCGCCTGCAAGGCGCGGTTCTCGAACGCGCGCACCTCGGCCACCACATTCTTGCGCAACCCGTCTGGGTCCATGTGCTGCGCCCGGTTGCGGATCCGGCTGATCAGCGCAAACAGGGTCGAGGCACAGGCTGTTAGCTGGTTCATCCCCGTCAGCGCCATCTTCGGAGCCTTGGGGCCACCTGCTGCCGCCTGCGGTTTCGGCGCCGCCGCCTGCGGAACGCCATAGGCATCAAGCCCCGGCTCTTGCGGGATTGCGGGATCATCCGCAACCGGCTGCGACGGCGGAGTCTGCGGCATCGGCGTGGCCGTGCGGCGACCGCCCGGATTCGGCCTGATCACCGTCTTGTCGGTATCCCCGGGTTCGGCAAAGGGATCGTCATAATCAGCCATTTCAGCAACTTCCCTTACGCATTACGGATTGCCCACAGCTCCATCTTGAGCCCCGGATACTGCCCCGACACATGTACCGCGATACCACCCGACGTGGTCATCTTGCGCCAATAGGGGCTGTCTGCATCCATCTCGAAATAGACCACACCAGAGTGATAGGGGATCTGCCGCGGCGCCACCGGCAGCGGGCGCAGGGTGATCCCCGGCAAGGCTGAGTTCACCAGCTGGCGAATTTCCTCGACGGGGCCGATCTTGGCCTGGCCCGAGAAATGCTTGCGCACGTCCTCGGCCGGAATGTCAGCGCTGACCGCCAGCACAAAACCCGCATTGCCCAGCAGCTTGCGGTCGGCAATGACCCCCACCGAGATGCCGTATTTGCGCGCTTCCAGCTTGATCGGGATCGCGGTCTGTTCCAGTACCGAACTCAGATACTGGCGCAGCACCCGGATCACCGGCGCAAAACATGTCATCAGGTTGTCATGGGTGTAGGGCGGAAATTCCGGCGCCTGTTTTTCCGTGGACATGAACACCGACAGTTCCCCCGCCATGCCGGCGCAGGTGGAAAACAGCCGTTCCGGGTGCAGGTTCTCGATGTTGCGCAGGTGGCGGACCTGCGGCAGCATCCGGTTCACCACGGCCAGCAGCATGAAATCTGACACATCCGCCACGCCGCGGGCGCCGCCGGCCTCTGACAGACGGCCTGCCAGCGCCTCCATCCGGTGCGCCAGAAGCCCTTCCAGTTCGCGCAGGAAACCGCTCAGCGCAGGCGCTGCGCGCACATCCAGGCAGGACGGAATAAAGGCCTGATCCAGCACAATCTCCTTGTCCGAGCGCACTTCGATGATACGCGCCACGGGGATCGCCAGCAAGTCGGCCAGATCATCCACTTCCAACGCAAACTGCAGGCGCATCTTGCCCACGTCCAACTGCACCGGCTTGCGTTCGGTCGAGGTCACATCGGTCACTTCCACCGCATCCGGGCGCAGCCGGCTGGCTGACCGTTCGGCGCCGCTCAGATCGACCTCCGTGGCGCCCTGGCGGCGCTGCGGCACAGTCAGATAGACAATGCAGTCCTTCACCGTGGTCGGAACCTCCATGGCCGGCGGATGCGGATCCGCCATCGGCACCCGGAACACGGTGCCGTCATGGGTCAGCCCTTCGCAGGACTTGACTGCAAACTGGCCGATCTTCAGCGCCTCATGGTCGATCTCCAGCCCGTTCACACCCCAGGCATAGGGGCCAAGCCGCCGCGCCAGCCCGGCAACCAGCGCCTCGTTGTAACGGTCGGACTGCTGGAAGTGATGCGGCTGCAGAAACAGCCCCTCCGTCCAAAGTACCTTGCTGTCCCAGGACACCGGGATCTCCTCTCAATTGCAGGCGCGCGCGCAGAACGCGGCGCCGGTCATTCCTTCAGCCGGTCCAGCTGATCCTTGTAGGCCCGCGCGAATTCGCGGCTGAACAGGTCGTGAAAATCATTCTCAGCCTGGTCGGAAATCTCCGTATACAGCTGTTCGTACACATCCCAGTACTGGGCCTTCTTGCCGCGCAGCAGGCCACCCAATCCGCCCTTGGTCTCGATCTGGCTTTCCAGCGCCTTGGGGTCCAGGCGTTTCAGCACGCCTTTCAGCGCGGCCTCCATGCCGGTGACCATGGCCACCTCATGCGCCTTGATGTCCCGCAGCGCCTCCTCGGCGGCGGTCTCGGGCGACAGATACCCCTTGGTGGCTGGGCGCACCATCGCCTCAATTGCCTGTTCCGGGGTGATTGAGAACTTCAGCGGGTTGTTCCCACCGGCAGAAATCATCGTCTGCTCGATCCGGAATTCCGATTTGATCGACGTCCGCGTCATCAGGATTTCACGCAGGCCCGTGACCAGTGTTTTCATCACCCGTCCCATCCGCCCCATGGTGCCGGCATGCTCTGCCGGATCAAGGCTGACCTCAGCCCCCAAACCCTTGAGGAAAGCGGCGACCGCTTCCTGCGCCTCTGTCGAAGACGCCGCGGCAGGGGCAACAGTCTGTCCGCCGCTGTCCTGCTGCGGCGGAATTTCCTGGGGCGATGGCGGCGGTGCCTCTTGTGGCGGGGCCGCTGGCGGCATCTCAGAGGGCGGCGGCGGTGCGGGCTGAGGCGCCGGGACCTCCGGGGCTTCCGGCTCGCCGATGCCAGACAGGAAATCATCATCCCAGTCGTCAGGGATCACATTCGACTGCGCCACAGGCACTGCAAACCCGTCCGATGCGGTTGGATTGTGATTGGCGAGGCTCGCCCCCTCCCCTTCGCGCCCGTCGCTGGCTTTCTGGAAAAACGGATCCTCTTCTTCACCCAAGGGCGGCAGCAGCTCGTCGATCGGATCCACCGGGTTCAACTGCGCAGGCCCTGTCGGTCCCTCGCCCAGCAGATCGTCCAGAAAATCGCCACCCGGCCCGGCATCATCTAGCAGCTGCAACGGATCAGGCGCATTGGCCGCATTGCCGTGCGACGCCGGAGCCTGCGCCGCAGGGGCCGCAATCATGTCGCCGACATCCGTCAGATCATCGCGGATTTCCACCACCAACTCATAGTTGCCGACACATAGAACATCGCCGTTGTTCAGCGGTGTCGGTGTCCGGCCCAGCGGGATCTTGGAGTAATTCAGAAATGTACCGTTGGAGCTGAGATCCACCACCACCACGTTGCCATTGTGGTCCTCAATCACACAGTGATTGCGCGACAGCAGCTGGTCCGGATCCGGCAGCACCAGATCGCAGCTGGCGCCGCGGCCCACCGTAAGGCTCGGCCCCCGCATCGGAACAGGGGCCGCATCGCCGGGCATGGCGCCCGAGCTCTGGAATTTCAGTGTCACGCCCATGCCTGGGTTCAACCTCCCACCAATACGGTGACTTGCCCCAGGGTGATCATGCCGCCGCAGGCTGCTGTGTCCATGATACGCGCTGCAGGCAGGCTGTTGATCAGCACCGTGGCCGATCCTTTGACAATCGGATGCGGCGGCGCGGCCGTGCACATGTCGGACACCCGCGCTGCAGGCAGGCCGCCGACAAGGACAGTCACCGCGCAGGGCGGCAGAATTGGCGTCGGCACCGGCAGCACCGGCGGCGGCGGTGTGGAAGGCAGCATGCAAGCATGCAGATCCGTTACCCGGGCCTGTGGCATTCCCATCTGTGATTTCCTCCCCTTATCCTTGTGTTTCCACTTCCGGCACCCGGACCACCTGTCCCCTGCCGCCGCGGGCAATATCCAGCGCCCGCTCTACCAGAACACCGCCGTGTTCTTCAAACTTATCAGACAATTGACCCAAGGCCACCATATTCATGGCAAAGGCCGCCGCCTCAGAGGCCCCTGCCGGGGCAGGATATTGGTTCAATTCTCCGGGTCCCAGGGTTCCGGCAGCATACAGCACCGCCAGGGCGCAGTTCACCGTGTCATCATCCACATAGGCATGATCCAGGGTGATCCGTGCCTTGTCGCGGTTTTCCTCGGTGGGTTCGAACACCCAGGCCTCCGAAGCGGTCAGCGAGGCCGGGTCCTTGTCGGAACGCGGCCCGATATAGTCACGCGCGGCCAGGCAAGCCCACCACACCCGTTCCCGCGGGGGCAGCAGCACGGCCAGCGTGCGCAGTAAATCCACCAGAGCGCCCTTGCGCTCCAGCTCCTCCAGCACATCCCCTGCCTGCGCCGTAGGCGGCGCCTCCAGCGGCGTTTTCAGGATGACATTTGCCCGCGACAGCAGCTTGGCCACCGGGTCCGCAGGCATTTTCACCAGCTTTTCAAATCTTGCCGACATCTGTGCCCACCTAGTTGATCATCGTGAGGCCGCCCTTCAGGGTCAGCATCGCGTCGCCTTTGACAGTGGTCATCGGCGCTTTGGCTTCAACCATTCCGGTGCCTTCGATCTTGATCATCGGCCCTTTGATAGACACGCCGGAGTTGTCGATCTTCACTTCCGAAGCCCCCACGGTCAGCTTGATCTCCTGCCCTGCGCTCATGGCGATCTTGCCTGCGGTCACATCCACGGTCAGGTTCCCCAGAGACACAGTCTCCTTGTGGTTCCCCTTCGCGATCGTTTCGGTCAGGTTGCCGGTGTTGATGTCCAGTGTCACATTCCCCTTGTCGATCGTTTCGGCCAGGTTGCCCTTTTCCACATCCACCGTCATGTTGCCGGTTTTGACCGTCTCGGTCCGGTCGCCCTTGTTCACCGTCTCAGTGACATTTTCCTCAACTGTCAGAACATAGCTTTTCTCATCCGCCGCAGTGACCTCTGGCGATGGCGCTTCCAGGCCGACCGTCACCGTCGAGCGGTCCTTGACCAGCATCTGATGGTCCTTCTGCGCCTGCACCCGCATCAGCTCGCTGTCTTTCTTGTCGTCGAACATCAGCTCGTTATAGCCGCCGCCGCCCTTTGACGAATTGGTCTTGATCCCCAGCTGGGTCTGATCGTCAGGGTATTTGTAGGGCGGCATGGTCTCTGCATTGTACAGCATGCCGGTGCAGATCGGCCGGTCCGGATTGCCATCCTCGAACTGGATCACCACCTCCTGGCCGATCCGGGGCACCGCCACCATGCCCCATTCCTTGCCAGACCAGGGCGTCACCACCCGCACAAAGCAGGAAGCGGTGTCGTCCTTCTTGTTTTCCCGGTCCCAATGAAACTTGATCTTGATCCGGCCATGCTTGTCCGTGTGGATCTCTTCGCCGCTCGGGCCGACAACCGTCGCCGTCTGCAGCCCCTGCACTTCCGGCCAGGGCGTCACCAGCGGGGCCCGGAACTGATCCGCCTTCAGAATAGCACTGAAGGTGGAGGCATAAACGTCATGCTCCATTTCTTCCGGCACATCCATGTTGCGCGCTTTCAGGTCGCGCCGCATGGCACCTTGCTTGGCGCTTTCCTTTGCCTTCTGGCTTTCGCGCTCGCCGTAATCCCAGGCCACCTTGACGTGATGCTCAGCGTTGATGACCAGGTATTCCTTGTTGTTCTCCGCCACCGGGTGTTTCTTCATGGTAAAGGTGCTGCCGGTGCCCAGTGTCGGCACGCTGGAGGCGCCGCGCCAGGTGATGTGCTTGACCGCCTCCGCTTCCATCCGCACCCGCGCCAATTTGTTGCCCAGGCCGGAATTTTGCCGGTAGTGGCCCTGATAATCGTAGACCTCATAATCCTTGTAAGAATGCTTACCCTTCTGGATCGACGAGGTCGCCTTCAGATCCGCCGACGGTGTCAGGAAATCAAAATCATTCAATGTGACCTTGCCGCGGGTAATCCGCTCATCCTTGGCCCACTCGGAGATATGTTCCTCGCGCCGCCGGTCGCTGTCGTCGCGGGCATGGAATTCCACATCCGCGCCGCCAGCAATCGGGCTGTGGCCGCTGACCCCGTCGCACAGCACCAGCTTTTCAACCGCCGTATCACCGGCAACGCTGTCGAAGTAGAAGTAGATCCCCTCCTCCTCCATCAGCCGGCACAGGAACGCATAATCGCTTTCCCGGTACTGCAGGCAATATTCCCGACTCTGATAGCTTTCGCTCAGCTTGTCGGTGAAATCACTGAAGCCATGCTCATTGAACAGCTGCTTGATGATATCCACCGTGGTCTTTTCCTGGAACACCCGCAGATCCCCAGTCCGCGTCAGCATCCAGAACCAGGGGCGCACCTCGGCCACATACATCTCATAGCCGTTGCGAAAGCCCAGATACTCGACCGAGATGCACATGCCATTGAACTGATGCTCCGTCTGCTGGCGCATCACATGCACATTCATCTGCTTGCCGACCAGATCTTCCAGCTTGGGCTGTTTCTTGGTCGCCGCAAACTCGATCGTCGTCTCGGTAAGCTTGCTCAAGCCTTCGCGCACAATGGCCCGGCTCATCATCAGGCCGTCGGTGGAATATGTCCCCGACATCCAGGCGAGGTCATTTTCATGGCCCTTGCTTACAACCATGTCTCCTCCTTTCCGTGACGGGAACGGGGCCGGTAATTGCCGGCAGTGTTCTCAAACATTCGCATCACAAATCATCCAAAAGCGCGGCGAGGTCCGCATCCATTTCGTCATCGTCCCCATCATTGCCGTCATCGTCATCCCCGAATGATGACAGCAAGTCGTCCAGATCCCCGAGGCTGTCGTCATCGCCATCGTCTCCGCCCAAATCCAAATCAAGATCCAGGTCTTCCTCTTCATCGCCGCCAGCCGCAGGCGGCTTGGGCTTTGGCAGTCCGCGCGGATCCGCAGGCGAGGGCTCCGGCGCCGGCAATCCCGTCCAGGGCCCCAGGATTTCACTGCCCTTCAGCGAGTTGAACGAGGTCAGCCGCACCTCGTCGCGTCCCTTGACCGCGCTCACCGCCATGAACCCGCGTTCCTGCGCCTGCGCGATCTTGTCCAGATCGATATTGCGCTCTGTGCAGGGCAGCGCCACCTGGTCGCCGAACTTGTCGTTTACATAATGATAGGGCATCCCGCCCAGAGACATAATTTTGCCCAGCTGCAGCGACGGCCCATGTTCCGTAAAGGACCGCCCCAGCAGGATCGCCACCAGCACCACCGGGTTGGCCCACAGCATGCCTTTCAGGCCTTCTGCTTCAGTAAATTCCTCGAAATCAAACTCATAGCATGGATCAGTTTTTTCGCCATAGGGACGGCGCAGCAGGAACCGCGGGCTGGCCAGCCCCAGATGCCCGGCCTCTGCCATCCCCTGCAGCGTAGTCCAGGCATCCGCCACCAGCTTGGGCCGCTCCGGCTTGGGGGTTTTCAGGAACTCCGGCGAAATGCCAGCAAAGAACGGCGCATCCACATGCGCGGCCACCCGCGCAATCCGGCCCAGCAATTCCGCATGCGGCGGGGTTTCCTCAAACTGATACATGCCGATCAGCGCCGAATAACCGCCGCGCCCGTTTTCCTCGTCCAGCGGCTCCTCTGTCAGCAGCCGCACAAAGCCGGTTTTCGACAGGTCCTCTTCGGCGGCCAGATCCGCTGCCAGCTCCTCGGCAGAGATGTCATAAAGCATCACATCCAGCGTATCATCCGCCTCAATCGAGCGCGCCATCAGATCAAGCGAGCGCCACTGCGCCTCGACAGACTGGAACTCCGGGTGATGCAGCACCAGCCGCATCGCGTCCGACAGCGCCTCGTCCACCGCTTTTTGCATCGCAGCAACATCCGGGTCCGGCAGCGCCCGGATATGCGGCCCGACAACGCGCGCCAGCAGATCCTCCACCGGTGAGGCCTCGCGCAGGGAATTGCCGGTGTCGCCTATCAGCTGCTGAAACGCGCTCAGCCGCCTGTCTGCAGGCACCGAATTGCCCGCCGATGTCCGTTTCGGCGCCCGCGCCCTGGTGCCGTATTTCTCGGCCCAGACCTTCAGCGTGTTCGCCGCATGATCCGCCGTGGCGCCGCTTTGCAGCTGCTTGCGCAGCCCCACCAGCTCAGAGAACAGATCAACGTTTTCATACAGCTCATCCGGATGCAGCCCGTCCAGATCCGCCAGCTTGACCGCAATCCCGGCGCCATCCTTGCCAATCGGCAGCACCAGTTCAGTGGCAAAGCTCTCGATCACATCCTCGACCGTATCCGGGTCCAGCAGGATCGCCTTGCGCGCCGCCAGCGCATCGCCGGTTTCCAGCTGGCCCTTTGCCGCCCGGCCCGAGAAGTCGCCCAGAATGGCCAGCCGGAACCGCTTGCGCGCCAGCTTCTGCGGCTCAGGACGGTTCGCGCTCATGGTGCCATAGGCAAATTCCGGCTCGTCCGAGGCCGCCGGCGCCGCTGCTGCCGGCTTATCACCATCGGCGTCCAGATCCCCTAACAGCGCATCCAGATCATCACTGCCGGCATCAGCGGTGTCTTCATCCTCGCCGCCCAGACCGCCAAGCAGATCATCCAGATCCAGATCCCCGCCGTCACCGCCCATCAGGTCGTCCAGATCCGTGTCCGCGTCACCCAACCCGCCCAGCAGCGCGTCCAGGTCGTCTTCGGCGCTGTCCGCATCACCGATCTCTTCGGCGGCCGCTTCCTCGCCAAGCCCGGCCAGCAGACCGTCCAGATCGCCGCCCTCTTCCTCTTCGCTGCCAAGATCGCCCAGCAGGTCATCCAGATCGCCGCTGTCGGCATCCGCGCCAGCAGTCTCTTCCGCCTCATCCAGACCGCCCAGCAAGGCGTCCAGATTGTCGCTACCGTCTTCCTCAGCGGCTGGCTCATCCGCCAGCAGCGCGTCCAGATCAGAGGTTTCGCCCTCGTCCCCGGCGTCCAATCCGCCCAGCAGGTCATCCAAACTGCTATCACCTGCGGCATCCTCGGCACCGGCGTCATCTTCCGCCGCCGTCAACAGCGCATCGGAACCGTCCTCGGTGTCACCCTCTGCATCCAGACCTCCCAGCAGGCTGTCCAGATCATCCTCCGCGTCCGCTCCGCCACCCAGCAGCACGTCCAGATCGTCTTCTTCGTCGGTGGGTTCTTCGGTGTCGGCGGCATCTGCGAGGTCAGCCAGCACATCAGCGGTCTCGTCTGCGGCCTCGTCCTCCGGGTCATCGCTGCCAAGATCCGCAAGCAGATCATCCAGCCCGCTGTCTTCGGCGTCCGCGTCGTCTGGTGCGTCCAGCGTATCCAGCGTGGCACTCAGGTCATCGGCGCCGGTCTCCTCTTCCGGCGCGTCAAGCCCGCCGAGGATATCGTCCAGATCCGTGTCATCTTCCGCATCGTCTTGCAGCAGGCCATCCGCCAATCCGGCCAGAACGTCACCGGCGGTATCCGCCTCTTTGGTCTCTTCCGGTGCATCCAGACTGTCCAGAGCCGCGCTCAGATCCTCCTCTTCAGGCGCGTCGTCAGGCGCAGCCTCCAGCAAGCCTTCCAGAATGTCCTCGGCGCCGCTGTCTTCCATCTCTTCAATGTCTACGGCAGCCAGAGACTCCAGCGCATCCTCGGCCTCCTGGCCTGGTTCAGACTCTTCAGCCACGTCCGCCAGCAGATCGCCCAGCACGTCATCCAGGCTGTCGTCGTCCTCAGCGTCTGCAACCCCGGCATCGGCCAGACTGTCCAGGGCAGCAGCAGCCTCTTCATCACCTTCTTCGCCTTCGGAAACTTCCAGCGCAGCCAGACCATCCAGAATATCCGAGTGGTCTTCTGTCTCCTGTTCGTCGACTTCCGCGGCGGCAAGGCTTTCCAACGCGGCGCCTGCGACGTCCTCCGGTGCCTCTTCCAGGTCTATCGCAGCCAGTTCATCCAGCACCGAAGAAAGATCTTCTTCCGCAATTGCCTCCGGCACATCCGCAGCGGCCAGACTGTCCAAAGCGGCGCCAGCTGCATCCTCTGCCGCAGCGTCTTCAACGTCCAAGGCAACCAGGCTTTCCAGCGCATCCTCCGCAGCGGTATCCGCCACCTCTTCTACATCTGCATCTGCCAAGGCATCCAGAACGCCGGAATGGTCTTCCTCCCCGGCCTCTTCAATCTCGACAGAAGCCAGGCTTTCCAGCGCATCATCAGACGCCGTGTCCACGTCCTCCGGCACGTCCAGATCCGCGAGCGCATCCAGCACCCCGCTGTGATCCTCGCCTTCCGGCGCGTCCGGCTCCACCGCCGCAAGGCTCTCCAGCGCCGCGCCTACGGTATCTTCGCCGACAGCCTCTTCCAGTTCCAGCTCAGCCAGCCCGGCGAGGACATCACCCGAAGTATCCTCTTCCTGATCAGGGACTTCCGCCTGCGCCAGCCCTTCCAGAACAGACCCTGTCTGGTCATCCTCTTCGGCTTCCGGAAGCGCCGCCGCCGCCAGCGAGGCCAGCGCCTCTCCGGCGGCATCATCCTGCGCTGCCTCTTCGGGAACAGCAGCGCTCAGCCCCGCCAGCACATCCGCAGATGCATCCTCCGCATCCGCGTCCTTGGGCGCCGTCGCGCGCAGATCGTCCAGAACGCTGCCTGCGGCTTCATCGGGCTCGCGCTCCTCCGGCGCCTGTGCGGACAGCCCCGCCAGCACATCCCCGGATGTATCTTCTTCATCTTCAGGACGTTCGGCCTGCGCCAGCCCTTCCAGCACCGCTGCGGAACTGTCTTCCGCAACAGCCTCTGGGACTTCAGATGCCGCCAGCGACGCCAACGCATCTGCGGCCTCATCCGGCTGGCCTGTGTCTACCGGGGCCGCCGCGCTCAGCCCTGCCAGCACATCCGCCGATGCATCTTCTGCATCCGCGTCCTTGGGCGCCACTGCGCGCAGAGCATCCAGAACCCCGCCCGAACTGTCTTCTGGCGAGGCTTCTTCCGGTGCCTGCGCCGCAAGGCCTGCCAGGACATCACCCGCGGTGTCCGCCTCTTCTTCCGGCAGCTCCAGAGAGCGCAGACTGTCCAGTGCCGCCGCACTATCCGCATCTGCCGCCGGTGCCGACACCGCTGCAAGCAGTGACGGATCGTTCAGGATCGTTTCGATCAGCGTCTCGGCGCCAGTCTTGCCGTCCATATAGGCCATCAGGTTCTGCAGCTGGGTGCGCGCCTCCAGCAAGGGGCGCAACGCATCCACCTTGGCGGCAATCGCACCAGGAGAGAAATCCGCCATGCTCTCAAACGTCAGATCCACCGACAAGTTGCCTTCGCCGGTCAGCGTGTTTGGCACCGTAAAGGCCGCACGCGGCGCCAGCCCCTTCATCCGCTCGTCGAAATTATCGACATCGATTTCCAGAAATTTACGGTCCGCCACGGCCGGCTGCGCAACCCTGGACTTACCCGCCAGATCGCTCATCACCCCCATGACAAAGGGCAGCTGCACCTTTTTCTCGGCGCCGTACAGTTCCACATCATATTCGATCTGGACCCGCGGCGCCCGGTTGCGGGCAATGAATTTTTGCGAGCTGTCAGCCATTGCCCTGCCCTCTCAGCGCCGCAATCTCCGCACGCAAGCGTTTGATTTCCCCATGCAGCTCCATCACATGCGCATCAACCACATCTGTTTCCGACTTCACCAGATTGCGCAGCTTTTCGAATTCCGCCTCCGCATCGGCTTCCACCGCCGATTGCATGGTGTTGACCAGCAAACCGATGAACAGGTTCAACACGGAAAACGCAGTGATCACGATGAAGGGGACAAAAAACGCCCAGGCAAACGGGAATTGCTCCATCACTGGCCGCACGATCCCCATCGACCAGCTTTCCAATGTCATGATCTGGAACAGCGAATAAAGCGACCGCCCCAAAGTGCCGAACCATTCGTCAAACGCCTGCCCATACATCATCGTCGCCATCACGCCGAAAACATAGAACACGATAGAGATCATCACGATCACCGCGCCCATCCCCGGCAGCGCGTCCAGCAGCGCCTGCACAACCGCCCGCATCTGCGGAATGACCGACAGCAGCCGCAGCGCCCGCACCACCCGCAATCCGCGCAGGGCCGACAGGCTGTCATTGGCCGGGAACAGGCCAAAAGACACAACCACGAAATCAAAAATATTCCAGGCAGAGGAGAAGAACCGCAGGCCATAGGCAAACAGCTTCAGCGCCAGTTCCAGCACAAAGATCGCCAGCACAATGGTGTCGATCACATCCAGCAGCCCGCCCGCATGGGCCCGCACCGCGGCCGAAGTGCCAAGCCCAAGGGTGACCGCATTAAAGATGATGATGCCCAGAATGGCATTGGTCACCGACCTGCGCTCGACAAACTCCTGCGCCTTGGCGCGCAGGCCCATAGGTTTGGGGGCCACATTCTCAGCGTTCATTATGCTCTCCAATCCGACGGTTGCGGTTCCGTCAACGCTGTCTCACAGGATATCCGATGCCTCTTCAAAGACTCTCAATGCAAAATCAATGGCTTTCTTGACCTTTTCCGCATGCGACTTGATGGTTTTCAGATCCAGCTGGCCTTTGGCTTCCTTGGTTTTCTTCAGCGCAAAATCCGCAAACGCCCGACCGTTTTTCTCGGTCGTGTTAAACTCAATGATCTGCACGATCATATCGTTGATCTGCTTTTCCTGCTTTTTGGTCAGCGCCACCCCGTCGTCCTGCAGTTGCAGAAGCTGTTCCAAAGGCTTGGCCATCGACGATGCTTTTTGCCGTGCTGCAGTCAGCTTGACCTTGTATTCCTTGACGGTGTCTTCGACCTTGGTGATGTGGCTTTTGCCGACCTTACCGTCTTTGGTCGCCTTGGCCATTTTCTCAACGGCCTTCATCACATCTTCGCGCAGTTTGGCTTCCTTGGCGACGGCCTTCTTCACCTCTTTGGCAATGCCGTAAACTGACTTGGCGATTTTATAATACTCATCCACCTTGGCCCCTGCACTGGCCACCAGAGCTGCAATGGATTTGCCGATTTTGATCACACCCCAGGTGATCTTGGCGCCAATCTTGAGCTTCCATTTGGTGTATTCTTTGTTTTCCTTCTGGATTTTCTTCCAGGAGGCCGCAATCCGGTTCTGTGCTTCTTTCTCCAAGTTTTTGACCAGCTTTTTCAGCTCGTCATTGACCAGCTTGATCAGCTTGTCGACCTCGGCCTTATCGCTCATCCCCTCGATCTGCTTGTCGTACTTCTGGATCGCCGGACCAATTGCCACTTTGCGGTAATCATTCAGATACGCATAGACCGGCTCCATAATCCGGGCCAGCAGAGAGGTGTCGATTTCCTTGCCTGACACCTCCAGAGTGATCTTGCCATCAGGCAATTCAAAGTTCTTTGCCTTGACGGTGATCAGATCAAAAGATTTGTTTACTTTAGCCATTTCGTCCTCCTCCCCGAGCGTTGCCTGGAACGCCCCAATTCAATCAAAGCTGTAGGTGAACTCTCCGTCCTTGGCATCAATGGCGACTTTTTCCACATCAGCGCCCTCCATCAGACGGCGCAGAAACTCGTTGGAAATCTCCGGCAGCATGGTGTTGGTGACAATCGCGTCGATCATCCGGCCGCCTGAATCCAGCTCCTGGCAGCGGTTGACGATCTCTTCGACCACGCCGTCGGAATACTCGAACGGCACCCCATGCGCCTCCTGCACCCGTTTCTGGATCCGGCCCAGCTGCAGCTTGGTGATCTCGCCGATCATCTCCGGGCTGAGCGGATAATAGGGGATCGCCACCAGACGCCCCAACAAGGCCGGCGGGAACACCTTTACCAGCGGATCCCGGATTGCCTTGGCCATGCCCTCGGGGTCCGGCATCAGGTCAGGATCGGCGCACAGATCCATGATCGTTTCGGTGCCGACGTTGGAGGTCAGCAGGATCAGCGTGTTCTTGAAGTCGATAATGCGGCCTTCGCCGTCTTCCATGACCCCCTTGTCAAAGACCTGGAAAAAGATCTCATGCACATCCGGGTGGGCCTTTTCGACCTCGTCCAGCAGCACCACCGAATAGGGTTTGCGCCGCACCGCCTCGGTCAGCACCCCGCCCTCGCCATAGCCGACATAGCCCGGAGGCGCGCCTTTCAGGCTGCTGACCGTATGGGCCTCCTGATATTCCGACATGTTGATGGTGATGACATTCTGTTCGCCGCCATACAGCACCTCTGCCAGCGCCAGTGCGGTTTCGGTCTTACCGACGCCCGAGGTGCCGGCCAGCATGAAGACCCCGATCGGCTTGTTCGGATTGTCCAGCCCTGCGCGGCTGGTCTGGATGCGCTTGGCGATCATCTTCATCGCATGATCCTGGCCGATCACCCGTTTCGCCAGATGTTCCTCCAGGTTCAGAATGGTGTCGATTTCATCCTTGACCATGCGGCCGACCGGAATGCCGGTCCAGTCGCCAACCACGCTGGCAATCGCCTGATGATCGACGATCGGCAGGATCAGCGCCGAGTCGCCCTGCAGCGTCTCCAGTTCGGCGTTCTTGTCCTTCAGCTGCTGCATCAGCTCTGCGCGGTCGTCATCAGACAGCCCGCCTTCGGCGGCGCCCTGCGCACCGTCCTCCCCGGCATCAGCCGGAGCATCCACGGGCGCGGCCCCCTCCCGGAGCTTGGCGCGCAGGTCGAGAATGTCCTGCACAACCGCCTTTTCCTTGTCCCAGCGTTCGGTCAGACCTGCCAGCCGTTCTTCTTCGGCTGCCTTGGCAGCCTCCGCCGCCGCGCGCCGGTCATCGACATCATAGCCCGCAGTTTCATCCCGGCCGATGATCTCCAGCTCGGTGGTCAGCGCTTCAATGCGGCGCTGGCTGTCGTCGACCTCGGCCGGCACCGCGTGCTGGCTGACCGCGACGCGGGCGCAGGCGGTATCCAGAAGGCTGACGGATTTATCCGGCAGCTGCCGCGCCGGGATATAGCGGGCCGACAGGCTGACCGCCGCCTCGATCCCCTCGTCCAGCACCTGCACCCGGTGGTGGTTTTCCAGCATCGAGGCAATGCCGCGCATCATCAGGATCGCCTTCTGGATGCCCGGCTCGTCGACCTTGACCACCTGGAAACGGCGGGTCAGCGCCGGGTCTTTCTCGATGTATTTCTTGTATTCGGCCCAGGTGGTGGCCCCGATGGTGCGCAGCGTGCCGCGCGCCAGCGCCGGTTTCAACAGATTGGCCGCGTCGCCAGTGCCAGCCGCGCCGCCCGCACCGACCAGCGTATGGGTTTCATCGACAAACATCACAATCGGCACCGGGCTGGCCTGCACCTCGTCAATCACCTGACGCAGGCGGTTTTCAAACTCGCCCTTCATGCTGGCGCCCGCCTGCAACAGGCCCACATCCAGCACCAAGAGCCGCACATCCGCCAGCGCAGGCGGCACGTCGCCGCGCGCAATCCGCAGGGCAAAGCCCTCGACCACCGCGGTCTTGCCCACGCCTGCCTCGCCGGTCAGGATCGGGTTGTTCTGCCGCCGACGCATCAGAATATCGACGATCTGGCGGATTTCCTCGTCGCGGCCCACGATCGGATCAATCTCGCCCGCCTTGGCCTGCGCGGTCAGATCGGTGCAGAACTGCTCCAGCGCCTCGCCTTTGCCCATGGCTCCCGGTGCCATCGCACCCGACGCCTCGCCCGGCTCCGCGCCGCCGCCAGTGACATCCGATCCATCCTGCGCGCCCAGCCTCTCTTCGGGGGAACCATCGGTGGCATCATTGAAACTGTCCGCCAGATCATCAGCGCCAATTTTTGCC
Organism: Leisingera sp. S232; assembly: GCF_049800895.1. Taxonomy (NCBI): domain Bacteria; kingdom Pseudomonadati; phylum Pseudomonadota; class Alphaproteobacteria; order Rhodobacterales; family Roseobacteraceae; genus Leisingera; species Leisingera sp. S232. Next base: position 35,541 of record NZ_JBNAFX010000022.1, read on the forward strand.
AGCTCCGGCGACATATTGGACAGGATGTTGCGCAGTGCCGGCGTCTTCAGCATCCCCAGCAGCAGATGGCCGCTGCGCACCTGCGAGGACGAATACAGAAGCGATCCCCAGACCCAGCCGCGTTCCATCGCATCCATCAGATGATCCGACAGGTCGGAAATCGTCGAGGCGCCGCGCGGCAGCATGTCCAAAGCGCGGGTCAGCTCGCTGGCGATCTTGCCCGTATCCAGGTCATAATGCTGGATGATCCGGTGGATGTCGCTGTCCTGCTGTGCCAGCAGCTGATGCATCCAATGCACCAGCTCCACATAGGGGTTGCCCCGCATCTTGCAGAACACGGTTGCGCTCTCAACGGCCTGGTATCCCAGCTTGTTCAACTTGCCAAACAGCGCCACACGGCTGATCTCTGTCATCTCAAATCCCTCCCTCTACAGGCTTCTCAGCCCCGGCGCCTAATCCCGGGTACAGGTACAAATCATTCACATCCGGCTGGTCCACATCCGGATCGGGCCGCGAACGCACCCAGCTGGTATGCCCCAGTCTGGTGCTGCCGCCCAAAGACGCGCGCGGCACCTCGTCACCTGCCAGCACCAGGTTCACATCCCAGTCCAGCACATCGCCAACATAAGAGCGCACAATCGCCCGCAGCCGGTCCAAAGCCGCGCCACCGGGCAAAAGCCGTTCGTAATCTTCCAGTTTCAACGGCCCGATGCGGATGCGGAATTTCGCGGTGCGGCTCCAGACCTTGTCGCCGATGCTGGTGGTCTGCCCCAGCCCGCCATAGCCCAGCTGCCAACGGTCGTCCGGCTCCAGCTCCAGCCAGCTGCCCACATATTCCTCCAAGGTGACAGGCACCTCAAAGAACGCCGACAGGATCGACACCAGACCCTCGGCGTTCTTGGCCCCCTTCGCCAGATGGCCCGCAAAATGCAGCTTGGCCAGATCCGGCATCTTGTCGCGGCCGGTGAATTTCACCCCGTTGTAGCCGATCAGCGATGCCACCTTGCGCGCCATCGGATCATCCGCGCGGTCAAAACTGACAGCCGGTGAGCCTTGCGTCCACGCCCGGTACAAAAGGCTCATCATCCGGTGCGTCAGCATATCCGCAAAACCCACCAGCGTCGGATCCCGGTGGTTGCGCTTACGGTCGCGCGCAAATTCGGTCAGATGCAGCGGCAGCGGCCCCTGTGGTCCGAACAGGCCAAAGAACCGGTTGGTCAGAACCGCAGGCTTGTCACCTGCCGCCGGTTTGAACGCAGCAATGGTCGAGGGCGGGAACGCCAGTTCCGCCTCCTGACCCAGACGGATCTTGTCCTCCCGCGGGCGGCGGCTTTCACCCAGGCGCGGAGCCTCTTCGAAATGTGCCTCCAAAACACGGAGGGCCTGAAAAACATGATGTTTTTCAGGCTCCATGGCCAAATGGCCATACAGACTCAGATCATCCGGCCGAGGCCCTTTTCCGGTCGCCATCTGGCAATTTCCCCGCGTTTTTCAGTTTTCAGGACGGTCTCCGTGAACGAATTGATGCTGGCATAGCCGCGAAAGAACCGCTCCAGAACGGCCCCCAGCGCATAAATATTGCTGCCCTCGAAAAAGCTCTCGTCAAAGCCCAGGGTGATCTCCAGCCCCCGCACTGCGGTTGACAGAACCTCGTCGCTCATCCGCCGCACAATGGGGCGGGCGCCAACCGACAGGATGCCTTCCAGCTGCTTTTCCGTCACCCGGTCGCCTAGCGGTGCATAAAGCCCGACCAGCTCGCGCAGCGCCTCCGCCGACTGCCCCTTGCCGGTTTCCGCAATGGAGACATAGTTCAGGCTCAGATGTGAGATCAGCCGCCAGGCTGTGTCGCCCTGCGCCAGTGTCGGGTGTGGGCGGGTCGGCGATACCGGCAGCGTCACCGTCTTGACCGGGCCGCCTTCGGGCAGGTGGAACACATCATCATTGCCGGTGGCCAGCAGCATCGGCAGGTCGCGGTTGGTGCACATCGCAGTGACCGCCAGCTGCTCCAGCCCGGCCGAATAAGGCGCCTGCGCCCTGTCGACCAGCGTCACATACATTTCCGATCCCAGGTAGGAACTGCGCACCCCGCGCAGGCGCTCCTTCTCAGACCGCTGCCGCATCCGGCGCTTTACGGTGTAATAGGCCGGGTGCGTTTCGCCCGCTGCGGTAAAGTCATTGGCACTATAGAACGGGCGGAACACAACATCGTCCTCGCCCTCGCCGCTGATGCCGGTCACGCTCTGCAGCGCATAGATCTCGAAATCCAGCCCCGCGGTCCGGTTCGGGATCACATGGTGTTCGGTATCAATCGGCGCAATCCGGACCCGGTCGCAGCGTTTTTCAAACAGGTTGACCGCCGGCACAGCATTCAGCTGAAACACCTCCGGCACCACCATCGGGGCAATTTCCGACAGTCCTTCGCGCAGAAGGATGTACAGATCGACCTCACTGCCCTCGGCTTTCTGCAAGCCCGCCTGCAGCCCCTGCAGCTCGACAAAGCGGAACCGCTCGGGCATCGCAAAATATTCCTGCAGCAACCGGTAGCCGTCATAGACCCGGCGCGGCATTGGCAGCAGCGCTTCTTCGGGGCTGAACCCTTTTTGCACCACCCGGGCGCCACGCAATGGCAACTGCCAGTCGGCCCGCCGGTCGGTGGAACGGGCCACAATCCCCTGAACCTGGGTGCACAGCAATTCCAGCAAAGGCCAGCTGTTGCCGGCCGCACCGGACAGATACAGAGACAGCTTGTCCATCTCCAGCTTGTTGATCGGATCACCGTCAATGCGCTTGATGCGCAGCCGGATACCGGCGCGAGCGTCATACCCGGTGGCCACACCGGCGGCCACCAGCTCGCCACGGCCATCGATATACTGCGCTTCGGTGATCTGGACCGGCCACATGGTCAAATCCGCAGCGGTGCGGAATTCACAGGGCGTCTGCTCGCCTTCGGTCAGCCGCGACCGCAGCGTCGAGCCGCGTTTCAGCACATAGCCGCTTTTGACGGCCGAGTTCGCCACATCCAGTTCAAACGCCGCAATCATCATCGACGGCGTCGGCGCCAGATAATGCGGATAGATGATCTCCAGCAGGTTCGAGGTAAAGTTCGGATATTGCAGCTCCAGCTCCAGCTGGACACGGGCCGACAGAAAGGCCACGCCTTCCAGCAGCCGCTCCACATAAGGGTCGAGCACCTCGACCCCCTCCATCCCCAGCCGAGCGGCAATCTTGGGATAGGCGGCAGCAAACTCCCCGCCCATGTCGCGCAGATAATTCAGTTCATTTTCATAATGGGTCAGCAGCCGTGTATCCATCACATGACCCTTTCCATCTGGACTTCACCGGTGGTCAGATCGACCTTGCTGCGCAGATACAGCTCCAGCGGCATCGGCTGCGCCCACATGTCGGCGCGGATTTCCAGCCCAATGGTCATCTGGGTCGCATCGGTGCCATCCTGCAGCAGCACATCAACCGACCCTTCGATGATCCGCGGCTCATAGGTTGCAATCGCCTGCTTGATCGACCGGCGGATGGTTTCAGCCTTTTCGCTGGTCGAGGCCTCGCCCGCCACTTCCACCAGCCCGTAGTTCAGCACCGACGCCGAAACGGCGGGAAACCTCTCCGAGTCAAAATGGCTTTCGACATTCTGGGTGTTCAACAGCCAGGACAGATCGCGCTGGATGATTTCCCGCAGGCGCATCAGATCGATCACCCGGCTCTCTCGGGTTTCCTTCTGATTGCCGGGTGCATTGTCGGTCAGCCGGTCCAGCAGCGAGGGCTGCAGGCGTTCGGCCAGTGTCTTGTCAGCCATTCTCTTCGCCGTGCCCATCCATCCGGAGTGTGCGCACGTCCATGATGGCAATGTCCTCATCACCGATCGCCAGCAGCCGCTGGCCCAGACCGGTATAGGTTTCCGCGCCCGCGTCCTCCCAGACAGTGGCCCGGGCCAGCATCGACAGCCCATCAGCCTTTTCGCTGCCCGGATAACGGGTCGGGATCATCACCGCCACTTCGCCGCCTCCCGCCAGGGTCAGCGTGCCCGCCGTCCAGACCGCATCGCGCAGATCGCTGGGCTCATCCGCTTCAAACGCGACAATCTTGGAAAACGGCAGCCAATAGTATTTGCCGTTGATCACCGCTTCCAACACCGGGCCCAGCCGCATGTCGGCATCCGCGATCCACTCGAACCGCTTGCCGTTCACTTCGCCCGAACTGGCCGGTGCCGCATCAAACGCTTTGGCGCGCAGCTCTGCCGCCTCTGTGGGCTTGCCGGTTGCCAGCAGTTTCTGCGCCTCGATCAGATGCGCCAGCCATTCCTCAGGCTCACCCAGGATCAAGGGCGCCTTTTCACCGGCAAACACTTTCTCCCGGTAGACTTCGCAGATGATCGCCTCGCGATAGGCCTGGGCCATAACCGTGGCGCCCTCATCCAGTCCGGCGGCTGCCTTCAGCTGGGCAATGGCCCGGTTCCAGTCCCCCAGAACGCACAACAGCTGAAACAGGAACACCCGCAGCTTCGGATTGCTCGCATCCGCACGGATCTTGGCTTGCAGCGCCTCCAGCGCCGCCTTGGGATCACCAGCTTTCAGATGCTCTTCGGGGGTCATGGGGCTCTACTCCGCAACTGGGATGGATGCTGCAAAAACGTCAGAAAAAACGGACCCCGGGCGGCAATACACCCGGGGTCCGCCAATTGGTTTACTCGACCTTGCCGGTCTGTACGTTCCAGGTAAAGTTCGGCTTCTGTGCAGTGAGCTTGCCGGATTTCTGGTCGGTTGCCTTGTACTCGTGGATGATTGAGGCATAAGCCATGGACCAGGTTTCTTCCGGAATGCCGTCTTCGCTGGAAGAGATCGAATAGCTGTCGATCACAACATCCTTCAATGTCCAGGTCGAATAAGCCTGCAGGCCTTCCGATGCACTTTCACCGGAACGGCACCAGTACATCTTGATTTCCGGGCGTACGGTGCCATTTGCCACAGCAAGCGCCAGATCGTTCGATGCCTTGCCCATTTGCGACGTCACTTCAATTTTCCCGAAGTTCGAGTTCGCATGCATACGCTGAGTGGAGCCCAGATCGGTCATTTCCACTGCGCGTTCGACATTCCAGCTTGCAGACTGGATGACGATCATTTTTTCAAAACCGGTAACAGTCGAGTCGCCTTTAATATCCTTAATTTCGATGAACATGTTAGCAGCCATAGCTGTATCCTTTCATAATTGATTTGCGTGTCGTTTCGGTCAGGAGGAGGCGTTGGAGTGGAAATTAGCCTCCCTTTTCCGAGGGCAGTTTGGACACCAGACGAAGCGAGACCGAAAGCCCCTCCAACTGGTAATGCGGGCGCAGGAAGAATTTCGAGGTGTAATACCCCGGGTTGCCCTCGACCTCTTCCACAACCACTTCGGCTGCGGCCAGAGGTTTGCGCGCCTTCTGGTTCTCCGAAGAGATGTCCGCGTTGAAATCAACATAGTTGTTGATCCATTCCTGCAGCCAGGACTCCATGTCCTGACGGCTTTTGAACGAGCCGACTTTATCCCGCACCATACACTTGAGATAGTGCGCGAACCGGCAGGTGGCGAACAGATACGGCAGCCGCGCGCCCAGATTGGCGTTGGCGGTTGCGTCCGGGTCGTCATATTCGGCCGGCTTGTGCAGCGACTGCGCACCCATAAAGGTCGCAACATCAGTGTTCTTGCGGTGGATCAGCGGCATCATTCCGTTCTTCGCCAGTTCCGCCTCGCGCCGGTCATCAATGGCAATCTCGGTCGGGCATTTCTGATCAACGCCGCCATCGGTGGTCGGGAAGGTGTGGCTGGGCAGGTTTTCCAGCGTACCACCGCTTTCGACCCCACGGATGCGCGAGCACCAGCCGTACATCTTGAACGACCGGGTGATGTTCACCGCCATACCATATGCGGCGTTGACCCAGCCGTATTTCTCGCTGCCGGCACCGGCTGTGTCTTCCTCGAACGCGAACTCCTCAACCGGGTCGGTCTTGGAGCCATAGGGCAGACGGCCCAGGAACCGCGGCATCGCCAGCCCCACATATTTCGCATCTTCGCTGTCCCGCAGGGACCGCCAGGCGGCATATTCCGGGGTCTGGAAGATCTTGGTCAGATCGCGCGGGTTCGACAGTTCCGACCAGCTGTCCATCTGGAACAGCGTCGGCTTGGCGCCGGTGATCAGCGGCGCATGCGCCGCCGCGGCGATCTTGGACATCTCGCCCAAGAGCTCGATGTCCGGCGGCGAATGGTCAAAGTGATAGTCGGCCACCAGGGAACCATAGGGTTCACCGCCCAGCTGGCTAAATTCCTCGGTATAGATCTTCTTGAAGATCGGCGACTGGTCCCATGCCGTGCCCTTGAATTTCTTCAGGGTCTTCGACATTTCCTTCTTGGTGATCGGCATCACCCGGATTTTCAGCTGCTCATCGGTCTCGGTATTGTTGACCAGATAGTGCAGGCCTCGCCAAGCGCTTTCCAGCTGCTGGAATTCCTCGTTGTGCAGGATCAGGTTGACCTGCTCGGTCAGCTTCTCGTCAATCGCCGCCACGATGCTCTCGATTGAGCGCAGAGCGTCGTCGGAAATCAGGGCCGTGTTCGCCAGCGCCTGCTCGGCCAGGGTCTTGACCGCGCTTTCAACCGCCGTCTTGGCCTGATCCGACTTGGGGCGGAATTCTTTCTGCAACAGGCTCGCAAATTCGGCAGAGCCAAAGGCGGTTTCACCAGCAGCGGCTTCCGCCTGGAGTTCTTCTTCAGCCATCTTTGCCTCCCCTCTTATTCTTCGCTCTCGGCGTCGCCGCCAGGTTTCGGCTGTGCCGCCAGGGTCTTCAGCAGGCTCGGGTCCTGAATGATCTTGGAGATCAGATCCTCTGCACCGGTCTTGCCGTCCATATAGGTCATCAGATTCGACAGCTGGTTACGCGCTTCCAGCAGCTCGCGCAGCGGCGCAACCTTGGCTGCAATCGCCGCCGGTTTGAAATCGTCCATGCTGTCGAATGTGATGTCCACCGCCAGGTTGCCCTCGCCGGTCAGCGTGTTTGGCACGGTGAAGGCCGCGCGCGGCGCCATCGACTTCATCCGGTCATCGAAGTTGTCCACGTCGATTTCCAGGAACTTGCGATCCGCAACCGCGGGCTGCTCCACTTCGGATTTGCCCACCAGGTCGCTCATCACGCCCATCACGAAGGGCAATTGCACCTTCTTCTCGGCGCCGTACAGCTCCACGTCATATTCGATCTGGACCCTTGGTGCCCGGTTGCGGGCAATGAATTTCTGTGAACTTCCGGCCATCTAGGTCTCCTTGCTCGTCTTGCTTTCACGGATGCAGCAGCGGGTTCCACCGCTTGAACGTCCGTGTCCGTCAGTCGTCGTCGTCTTCGATGCCGCCAATAAGGTGCACATTATCCACCCCTTGCGGCGCCATATCATTCATAATGGTGAGGAAGTCGGCCCCCACCAGCCGTTTGCACCGCTCCAGCAGGATCGGCAGCGGGCTTGATGGTTCTGCCCGCCGGTAATAGCTGATGATGCGGTCCAGCGTATTGGACACATCCGCGGGCGAGTTGATCGCCCCCGGCGCAGAGGCCACCGGACGGCCGCCGCCGGCCTGCACCGCAGCACCGCCGTCTTCCGCGTCGGCTTCTGCTGCTTCGTCCTCATCGGCCTCATCTTCGGTGCTCATACTGGCATAGCTGCCAATCCGCTTGCCGATCTGCTGCAGCAGCTTGATCAGCGCGCTCAGATCCGGCCCCTGCCCCGGTGTCTGCTCGTCAAAAACGGCAGAGATCGCCCGAACGTTTTCTTCCGCCGTCTTTGCGGCCGCCAGCCGCGCCGCCACAACCTCCTGGTCGCTGTCCTGAAATGCCGCTCCGATGGTGGCACTGTCCGGAACATGCTCCATGTTCTCCGGCGCCATCATCACCCCTTCGGCGATTTCGATGTCGCGCAGGCAGAACCGGCCGAACCCACGGCTCTCGCTCAGCGGTGCCCGGCGCAGCGAGCGATACAGGGGCGACGGCCCCGCCATCCCGTCCGGCTGGCCGCATAGATCCTGAATGGCATTGATCCGCATCGTCGGATCGCCGTCGTCCTCATCCAGCTCCGGATGGCAGGTCTCCCAGAACTCTTCCAGGCAGCCACGGATATAGGTGGTCACATCGGCAAAACCGGGCAGGCCCTCGGAATGCAGCAGCGCATCTCCCAGAAACACCGCCGCCCGCAGATCGTGGCTGCGCTCCAGCACTTCCAGGGCTTTTTTCTGAACTTCGCGGTAGTCGGGATCGGTGGCTTCGATTGTCTCGTTGCCCACAACCGATTCTTCCCCCGGCTGGGCCGCCAGCTCCATTTCGGTGAACGCCGGGTCGTATTCCAGATTTTCTCCGCTAGGGGCATCATCCCCTTTGGATTGCAGCAATACTGCAGGATCCATCGTCTCTCGCCCCCCTGGGTGCATTCTCTTTTGGCTGCGTACCGGATCTGGTAACGCTACGTAAAGCGGAAGCCACTCTTTTCGAGCCTGGTGGTTAAACCCGCGGAATCCTCAAACAATAACTTGACCCCAAGAGAGCCTTATCGCCATCCTAATGTCAAACCTTTTCCAAGCTTTCAACTATGGCTGAATGATGAGTATTGATCGTATTTCTGGCAAAGAAGTCAAAGAGATGATCCGGGAGGGCGCCAAGAAGCGAATGAGTTTCGCTTTCTGCCTGGATGCCAGCAAGGACCCGCTGCTGATGATCCAGCCGGGCAAAAAACCGGAAACTCTGAAGACGCCGATGAAAAAAGCAGGCGGTGGCCCGCCCATGGCCTGGGGCACCTATGTTGTACGCTACGGCGACATGGAGATGATCTGCGAAAGCGCCCCGCAGAGGATGATCACAGAGCTCAAAAAGTTCTTCAAACGCAATCCTGCCAAGGTCAATGTGCTGTTTTATGACGACGGCGGCAACCTGCTGGACAGTCTCAAACCTGAAACCTCCGAAAGCGTGGTGGCCGAGAAAGACGTCTCTGACATTTCCGCCTCCGACATCGACCCCAAGGCCATCGCTCCGCTGAAACGGCGGCTGAAACGGATTCAGCCGCGCATCGGCCTGGCGCCCGGCCCCCTGGAGCTGAAACTGAAACGCGCGCTGGCCAAATCCGTCGGCCTGATCAACGACGGCCGCCTGCAGGAGGCCGAGACGATGATCGTGGTGATCGAACGCGCGGTGGCCCGGATCGGCGCCGACCGCGAGGATGAAGCCAAGTCAATGAAACGCGGCCAGCGCGAGATGGATCAGCGCTCGCTTGGCGCCCAGGTCAAACGCGCCCAGTCGCTGCAGGCCAATGTCGCCCGCGCCCCGGGCAACGCCCGCGACCGGCTGGGCCGCGCCCTGCATGTGGCCGCCCGCCACCTGAAACGCCGCGACCTGGACTCGGCCCGCGACGCCATGGACAAGATCGAAAAGGCGCTCACCTCATTGGTCTGATCCCAAGACCCAATCCGCACCCCGCGGGCTGGCAACGACAAACCGGAACCCGGAGACAGTGATGCCCCTCAAACGCCTGCTTTGTGCCCTCGCCATGCTCTGCTGCCTGCCAATCGCGGCTGCCGCGGACACTGGCCCGCTCCGCGTTGAGCTGAACAAGACCGAAGAAATCGACGGCGGCGGCTGCCGCGCCTTCTTCCTGTTTCGCAATCAGACCGGCAAAAGTTTTGAAGGGTTTGAAATGTCGCTGGCTATTCTCGACGGCCAGGGGGTGATCGACCGCCTGCTGTCGATCGACGCCGCCCCCCTGCCCGTCCAGCGCACCACCCTGAAACTGTTTGAGATCCCAGAGATTTCCTGCGGCAACATCTCTGAAATCCTGCTGCATGATGTCACCTCCTGCCAGCCCCAGAACGAGGACCAGATGGACTGCTTCCCGATCCTGGAACTTGGCTCCCGCGCCGCCGCACCGCTGGTGAAATAGGCCATGAGCAGCACCTGGGAATTCCTCGGCACCGGTGGGCCAGTGATTGTGATCCTGGCGCTGATGTCGCTTCTGTCGCTGACGGTGATTGCCGTCAAACTGGTCCAGCTCTGGCCGGTGCGCTCTGGTTCCAGCGGCCGCGAACAGGCGCTGGCCCAATGGAAGAACGGCGACCGCAAACAGGCGCAGGACAGCATCGCAGGCGGCAAATCCCCCGCCGACCGGGTCATGGCCTATGCCATGCAGGCGCTGCAGGAAGGCCTGCGCGGTCCGCTGCTGCAAGATGAGCTGCAGCGCCGCGGCAATGAGGAAGTCAGCCGCATGAACGCCCTCATCCGGCTTTTGGAACTCATCGCCATGGTCTCACCCCTCCTGGGCCTCCTTGGCACTGTCCTGGGCATGATCCAGTCGTTTCAGGAACTGGAACTGGCGCAGGGTGCGGCCAATGCCTCGGTGCTCGCAGGCGGTATCTGGCAGGCGCTGCTGACCACCGCTGCAGGGCTGCTGGTCGCGATCCCCGCCGCCGTCGCGGCAGGCCTGTTTGCGGCCCGCATCGACGCCGCCGCCCAAGCCATCGAAAGCGCCGCTGGCCGCCTGCTGCTGATCAACGGGTCGCGCTGACGCATGCGCTTCCTTCGCATCATAAACATCCCGGGCCGCCTGCGGCCCGGTTCACGCCCGGCCCGGCCCCCCAGGGCGGGCGTGAAAACGCCCCCCCTCGGGGCCGGGCATGAACCCAATTGTGGAACCGAACGGCTCCTCCTATGAACATCAACCGCCCAGCACGACCCCGCGCCCTGATCTCACTGGTGCCGATGATCGATGTCATGCTGATCCTCTTGGTGTTCTTCATGGTGACTTCCACCTATCTGAACCTCGACATGATCCCGGCTGTCAAACCCTCCGAAACCACGACAACGGGCGCCACCCAAGCCCCGGCAGCCACCCTGATGATCCGCCTCGGCGCCGATGGCGTGCCAGTGCTGCGCGGCACCACATTGGATGCAGACAGCCTCCAAGCCACCCTTTCCGCTGCGGTGGCGAACGACCCTTTGACCCAAGTCGTCATCCTCCCCTCCGGCGCCGCACAGACCCAGGCCCTGATCACGGTGATGGACGTGGCCGCACTGGCCGGCGTCACCCGCCTGCGTGTCCTGCGACTGGAGGCAGCGCAATGAAACTCAACCGTCCGGCCCGCCCCCCCCATTCGGAAACCATCATCGCGCTGATCGATGTGGTGTTCTTCCTCTTGGTGTTTTTCATGCTGATCGGCCGGATGGACGCCACCGCCCCCTTCGATGTGCGCCCCGCCACCGCCGTCACCGGCCGCGATATGCCCGCAGGCGGCATCACACTGGCGGTCTCAGCCACCGGAGAGCTGGCCCTTGATGGCGAGACCATCGCCCGCAGCGCCCTCCCCTCTGCCCTTTCCGCCCTCTTGGCGGACGACCCTGCCTTGCGCCTGCGCATCAATGCCCACCGCTCGGCAGAGCTGCGCAACGTGCTGCCGCTGGTCGCCCAGGGCGAGGCGCTGGGGTTCACCGATGTGGTGCTGGTGGTCACTCCGGAAACAGAGGGATGACGCGCGCACCGGCCATATGGGCACTGGGGCTTGCGGCCTCTGCCCTGGTCCACGCGGCCGGCGCCGGCGCGCTGCTGATTTCCCTCGCCCCGGACCCGCTGCTGCAGCAGCCGACACCGGAAAGCAGCCTCAGCCTGCAATCCCATCGCATCCCAAGGACAGCGGCCATCTCGCAGGTGGCAGAAGGCGAGGAAGCCTTTGAAAGCAAAGGCCAAACCCAAGGTCTCGCCGCTGGCAGCATTCCCCGGTCCAGAGCCCGGCCCAAAGCTCCTGCTGCTGACAGCCTGAAACCCGCGGCAGCCAAAGCTGCCGCCGCCGCTCCAGCCCAGGCACCCGCCAACAGGCTTGCCAGCGCCGCTCCCGCGGCTGCGCCGCTGCCCAATGCCGCCGCCCCGTTGACATCCGCACCAGTCGCGCAGCCAGACACGGCCCCCCTGCCGCAAACAGCACCCGCCAGCCAGCCCAGCCCCCAGGCGCAGCCCCAAACCTCCCCCCTGCCCGGCGCGGCACCCAACCCCCAGCAGACCCCCGCCGCCCGTCCCGACGCCCCCCGCATCAAGGCCGCGCTGGCGTTTCAGGGTGGCGCTGGCGACATTGATCCGGTCTCCCTCGCCGCCTTCCAAAGCTTCATGCAGCCCGGCGATGCCGCCGCCCAAGGCGATCCGCTGCGCGACGGTGTCTCCGGCATCCTGAGTGCGGTGCCCTGCGCCCGCCTGCAGGTCGCCTTTGTGCCGGAAACCGCAACGCTGGAAGTCCGCGGGCACCTGCCCGAAGACGGCTTGCGCAGCCCGGTTCTCGCCGCTCTCCAAACGCAAATGGGCACCGATATCACCGTCTCAGACCAGATGCGCCTGCTGCCGCGCCCGCAATGCGGTGCACTGGCGGGGATTTCCAATGTCGGCCTGCCGCAAAGCACGGATCAGATCACCAATCCGCTGCTGCTGGGGGACGATGCCCATGCCCGGGTGCTCGACTATTCCGGCGGCGAGCGTCTGTTCTTCGACCTCACCGCGCCGGACTATCCGGCCTATGTCTATGTGGATTATTTCGACGCCGGCGGCGCGGTGCTGCACCTGTCGCCAAACGCGCTGGTGCCGCTGGCTGAAGCTGCCCCCAAAACCGCCCTGCGTGTTGGTGCCAAGGCGGCTGGAGACCCCGGATTGCAAATCACCGTCGCGCCGCCATTTGGTCAGGAAATCGCCGTTGCTTTCGCGGCCTCACATCCGCTGTACGAAGGCACCCGGCCCCTCAGCGAACCGGCGCCCGCCTATCTGGAATTCCTGCGCGCGCAGGTGGCCGCAGCCCGCGCAGACCATGCTGATTTCAAAGGCGAATGGGTCTATTTCCTTATCACCACCCACGCCCCCTAACCATCCACCGCACGCCGCCGCACAGGAGGAGCTCCCGCGCCCGCAGGCCCGCGGCTGCCGCCGCCAGGCCTTGGCGGCCTTGGGCCCGGGGGGGGGGGGGGGGGGCCCCCCCCCCCCCCCCCCCGGGGGGGGGGGCCCCCCCGGGGGGGGGTGATTTGGTGGCAACAGGTGG
>NZ_JBNAFX010000022.1:48625-75708 GCF_049800895.1 Leisingera sp. S232
GCGGGGCGGCCCCCGCCGGGCTTGGGGGGCTTTGGGCCGGGCGGGGCGCTCCCGCGCCGCCCCCCCCCAGGGTCAAAGGCTGTGCCGACAATGGCGTAGAATATGTAGTTCACCCTAGATGCGAAAACTGGCCGGACATCACAAAACGGCACCCTAAGGGCAACACTGACCTTAAGGTCAGGGGTCAGAACCAGCAGATGATGATTGCCGCAAGGGCAGTGGTCGCCAGGAATGCCTTTGGATATCGGTCATATCAGATCGCGGCAGGCCACCAGCCTTTGAACCGACCGGACATGATCGCGATCACCGCCCGGCAGTGTATTGTCCAGCAATGGCGCGAAAGCGACGGTGGCCTCGATTGCACCGGCGTAGGCGGTACCGGATGGCTGTCTTGCGTTGTTTATGGGCAGGGGTGCAGACGCATCTCCCTTTGTCTTTAAGGGCGTCGCTCACATCCGACTTGAACCCAGCGGCGCCATCGCCTCTGTCCGCCGACACCCAACCGACATCCGGCTTCCCTCTGCCCTTCGCCAGCCTATCCTTCCGCCGCGCTGTGCGCAGCACAGCGCTACGCCCAACCGTGCAGGTTCATTTGCAAAATGCGCCGAAGCGGGCGGGAGCTCCCCCTGCCCTGCACAAGCCGCGTGAACGGGCCTATTGGCAGCCGCCTGCAGCCCAGCTTTTCAGCACTTGTTTCAGCGCCCCGCCAAACGGATGCTGCTTGCCCAGCGAGCGCTGCATATTGAGGCTGAGATAGGTATTGCCCTGAGTGCACAGACGCTCACGGGTCCATTGGTGGCAATTGCTGCAAGACTGGTCCTTCCAATAGCTATCCGGCAGGCCTTCGATCGGCGGGAAAGACGGCGACCGGGTCATCACTTCTGCCAGGGTCAGCCCGGCGATCTCCGGCACGTCGGCATGCAGCGGGTTTGCATAGGTCACAGGGCCGACTTCGGCCATTTCCACCGCTGCCGGCTCCGGCGCCGCTGTCGGCGCTTCGCCGCCCGCCTCCGGATCGAGGCTTGCCCCAGCAGCCAATGCCGCGATTTCCATCTCTGCCATCTCGGCATAGCGACCGCCAGGATGGGCCATCAGATAGGCTTCAAAAGCCGCCTTGCTTTTCTCCTGCTGCGCCGCTTCGAACATGGCTTGTTCCACGTCCTGCATCTCAGAGGGTTCAATCGCTGCCATCTGACCGGTATTCTGACTTTCGCCGCCTTCCGCCAGTTCCTCTGCAACCAGTTCCGCCAGCAAAGTGCGGGCTTCCCCGGAAAACTTGCCATCTCCGTAGCCGCGCAGGAACAGCATGGTCTGCACCACGTCCCGCGCCTCGCTCACAGAGGCCCACAGCTCCTCCTCTTCAAGGTCAACCGCAGACAGAACCGGCCGTTTGACTTCGGCGAAAACAAAATCGCTGATCAGAGAGGACGTATCCCAGGGTGTCTGACGGCCGCTGCTCTGCTCCAGAACAGTGCGCCGCACCTCCTTGAAGACCTGCTCGACCGGGCGACCGGGCGCCTTGATCTCCTGCGCCAGCGCCTCAGTGAAGGGGCTGTTTCCCCCCTCCCCGTCCAGCGCCACATCACCCGGCGCGGTGGCATAGGCCAGGAAAGTGCCGGTTGGCGCCTTCATCTCGGCCAGACCGCTTTTGTTCAGATCGGCGACTTCTTCAAACGGGTTGTTGCGGCAAGCATCCAGAATGACGATGTTGGTGCGGTTGCGTGCCGACGCCATCTGCCGCAGAATTGACTGCGCTTCTACAGCCACCAGATCAAGATCCGCAGCATCTTCCAGCGCCGCGTCCACCGGCAGCAAATAGTTGTTGCCAAAGCTTTGCACCCCGTGGCCGGCATAATAGAACAGCCCGGTGGCGTCTTCTCCTGCCCCGCGCAGCTTGCGGCCGAACTGGGCAATCGCACGCTTCATATCAATCTGTTTGGCATCCGCTGCCAGGGTCACATCAAACCCCAGCCCCTCCAGCGTTTCGGCGATCAGCCGCGCGTCGCGCACCGGATTGTCCAGCGGCGACACCGCGCCATAGGCCGAATTGCCGATCACCAGCGCCAGCCGCTCTTCTGCCAGGGCCATCACGCCCCAGCAGGCCGCCGCAGCCGCCAGTACCATCAGCCGGACTTGGGTCCACAAAACTCGCACGCCTCTGCTCCATTCTTTGCCCCCAGCAGCCTTGCCGCGGGGCAGCTTCCCAATTCTTAAGGGTATTTGATTACCAAACTATCGCGTCCCTTGCGCCCGACAGCAACTCTGCTGTTAATCTGGGCGCATCACTTTTGCCCTGCCTGCTGGCCAGGGCACCCCTGGCAGCAATCGCGTTGGACCCTGAATGTACCGCTTAACCCTTTCAATCTTAACAATTTTCCTTTTCCTCCTTCGGCCGGCACTGGCAGCTGGCCCTTTTGAGGGTGGCTGGCAGTTGTCGCCCGAATCCTCCGCTATCCGATTCATATCGATCAAAAAAGGCAGTATTGCGGAATCCAGCCGTTTTGCCGCCTTCTCCGGCAGCATCTCAGAAACCGGAGAGGCCAAGATCCACATCGCGCTCGACTCTGTCGACACCTCCATCGACCTTCGAAACGTGCGGATGCGGTTCCTGTTCTTTGAAACCTTCGCCCATCCGGAGGCCGTGATTTCCGCACAGATTGATCCGGCCCGGCTTGCCGATCTCGCCGCCCTGCAGCGCAAGCAGATCGACCTGCCCGTCACCCTGTCCCTGCATGGGGTTGAAGCCGGGCTAACCATTCCGGTAGCGGTCACATTACTGACTGAAAACCGCGTTGCCGTGGCCACCGTGCAGCCGGTCATTCTCAAGCTGGCGGACTTCAACCTGACCACCGGTCGGGAAAAACTGGAGGAAGCCGCAGGCGTCACCATTACGCCGGTCGGGCTGGTCAGCATGGACCTGATGTTTGAACGCAACGGCGCCGGCGCTGCCACTGTCCCCGCGGGGACAACTGTCTCTGGAGCCGCAACCGCGATGGAAGCCAGCGGTGATTTCAGCCGTGAGGCCTGCACTGGCCGTTTTGACATTCTGTCGCAAGGCCGCAGTGTCAACTTCGCGCCCTCCACGGCTCGGCTCGACGCCAACTCCCGCGACTTTCTGAACAGCCTGTCAGACATCATCCGGCGCTGCCCCGGCATGGTGGTTGAGATCGGCGGCCATACCGACAGCCAGGGCAAAGCAGCCTGGAACCTGGCGCTAAGCGAGAAACGCGCCGCGTCGGTCAATCGCTACCTGCAACAGAAAGGCATCCCGGCAGAGCGCCTGGTGGCCGTCGGCTATGGTGAAACCACACCGCTGGTGCCAAATGACACGGTGCAGAACAGGGCCAGGAACCGCCGGATTGAGTTCAAGGTTCTGAACTGATTGGCGCAAGGATCGTCCAAACAACCGTCTGTCCCCGCGGGGACAGGTTTAGCCTCCAAGCCCGGCCACTGCGCCGGGCTTTTTCTTGCCGAGAAGGCCAGAAGCGCGGGCTGCCCCGCAGCTGTCCCCGCGGGGACAGTGTTGCCAAAACAGGCTCAATAATACTGTCTAGACACGATAAAGGCCCGACGACACATGCCGGGCCCTTGCTGTTGTTGCGAATTGTCCGGCAAAGGATGGGGATCAGTTTTCGTCTTCCAATGCTGCAAAGAAGGCGGCAATCGCGCCCTCCAACTTGTGCCGGTCGATCTCGGAAAAGTCGCGCTCCATCGCCATTTCGATCTTGCCGTCCCGGGCCTGGCAGCGGACTGTCCCCGCGGGGACAGTGCAGCGCAGGGTGGTTTTGGCCACACCGGACCGCGGAGCTGTGCGGGGCGCGGGCCTGCGCTTGCCCTCCAGAAAGCTGCGCAGCACGCCCAGTTCAGCGTCCTCGGTGTCTGCCTTCGCACGTTCCAGCGCCTCACGCAGGTCCGGGACATTCGCGGCGTCCGCCTCCAGCCGTTTCCTCAGCTCCAGCCCCAGCGCCCGCGGGATCGCTTCGGGGAATCTCAGCAGGTCGCCCACCGCACCCAGCAGCTGGGCAAAATGGCGGATATAGATTTTCTTCTGGCGCCCGGCAGAGGCATACAGATCGCTGACCGCCTCTTCGATGCTCTTGGCCCGGGTGATTTCATCCTGGGTATAGTTCAGCGCCAGCTGCGCCATTTCGGCAAAGGAGATGTCCCGGCGCACCAGGTTCTCGTCCACCATCCGGCGATAGAGGTTCTGCAGCGTGTCACCCTTGGCCACCAAACCCGCAGGGATACATTCATATGCCTCATCCTCCGTTTCCCGCAGCAGCTCCACATAGGCGCGCAGGCGGCGGTAGCCCTGGATCAGCTCATAGGTGCCGTCGTCGTTTTCCTCAACCCGGATCGGGTTCGACAGGCCGATGGATTTGATCGAGGCTTTCAATTCGTCGAGATCCGGGTCGCGCCCCTCGCGCCGGTCGCGGATCAGTTTGGCGGCGCCGATCTGGCCGATCGGAATGCGGTCGACCATCAGGCCCAGCTTCTTCAGCCGCACAAATTCATGTGCCAGCCGGTCGTTTTCCGCACGGATTTTTTGCTCTGCCTCGGCCCGGCTGCGCAACGCATCGGCGTTTTCAGAGATCGCAGTGGCCATTGGCCCCCGGCGGGTTTCAGCGGGTTTCTCTGCCGGTTTTTCCTGCGTTGTCCCGGCGGGGACCGCAACGGTGTCAGGGGTGAAGTCGATGTCGAAGACTCTGCGTTTGCTCATGCCTCATCCTCCAGTTTCTCCCAGGCGTCCAGCGCGTAGGCCTTGAATTCGTCATAGGCCTGATCAAACGACGCGCGCGCGCGTCGCCAGGTTTCGCGGGTCATATCCCGGTAGTCGATTTCATAGATGGAACTTAAGAACCGGCCCGACTGTTCGACTGCGCGGGTCATCTCAATCGGGTGTTCGGTCATTCTACCCTCAAACACCTTCATAAATGCCGAACGCATCGCACGGTGCAAATCGTTACCGCTTTCGTAACGGGTGAGAAGGAAGCGAACCTCCTGGAAAACTTTGGGCAGCGCAAATGTCCCCGCGGGGACAACACCGTTAAAGGCCGACAAATCCTCCAGTGCTTCGGACAGCTGGCCGACAAAGGAAGTGGTGGAGTCATACTCCCAGTATCCGGGGCCCGAGGGGATATAGAGCATATCGGCAGCAAAGACCGCGTTCATCGACTGGTAGCCGATGGCGGGCGGGCAGTCGAAGATCATCAGGTCGTAATCCTCGGCCGGCAGCTGGTCGAGATAGCGCGAGACCGCAGCGAAGAACGACCATTCCGGGTTCAGGTGGCGATACTGGGCAGAGGCGAATTCCACAAAGGCCGCATTGGCGCAGGACGGGATGATATCGATGGTCGGCCAGCTGGTGGGCTTGACGAAATCGCTGACCCGCAGATCCTGCAGCCCCATGCCGGTGATCGCGTCGGGCAGCTGGCGCCGGGGCAGGGCGGTGCCGGTCTCGGCCCCCTGCGAGGCGGCGTTCATCCGTTCGGTCTCGCGCACCAGATCGCGGGCCATGATGCCCCAGACCGTGTAATCCTCGGTCACGTCGCTCAGACCCATGGAATGCGACAGAGTGGCCTGCGGGTCGAAGTCGACGCAGAGCACCCGGTAGCCGTCCAGCGCCGCAGCATGGGCGAAATGCAGGGCCACGGTGGATTTGCCGGCGCCGCCCTTGAAGTTGGAGATCGCCACCCGCAGGGCGCGTTTCCCGGCCGGGCGTTTGGGCATCAGCGACTGGCGGTTGATCTTGATGCGGCGGCGCAGCTCGTTGATCTCTTCCAGCGAATACCAGCGCTGGCGGCCGTCTTCCTCCACATGGCCCTGGGGCAGGGAAGGGTCGGTGGCAAGCCGCCCGCGCAGGGTCGACTGGTTGACCCGGAATATCAGCTCTGCCACTTCCCAGGAAGAGAACCGGCGCAGGGTCTTTTCCATTTCGGGAGAGAAGGTCTGCTGTCGGATCCAGCTTTGCATCTTGAGGGATTGGGCCTGCATTTTGGACAGGTCTTCGTGCGTAAACATCGCTGCTCCTTAGCCTCACACGTTTTCTTTGTGGCGGCGCCCAGGTGTCTGGACGCTATTTCAGCCTCAATATTCATTTACGCCCAATTTGCAAAAAACGCAAAAGCAAATATGATTGTGATCAGCGTCCTGTCCCCGCGGGGACAGCTCTGCGCCAGGCCCAGTGAAATAAGGGCGGGAGCGATTCGGCAGGCATCGGCCAAGCGATTCGTTTCACGGGGTTTTTTCTGGTGTTTCGCCCCCATATTTAGGGGGACATGCCGGACCCGAACACAGCAGATTGGGGGACATTTTGGGCCCAATAGGGGACATACTGTGTGTCACCCAATACCATTAATACCGATTTTTCTTTCGAAAAAGGGATTGGGTTTGAATTCAATTCCCGCCGGTGCTTGACAGAATCGGATTTCCGGACGCAAATCAGGTACAACAAACGAATAGCGTTGAGTTCAGGGCAAAACCCGCTAACGTCATTCTCAGCCAACATGCTGAGACCACTTGAGGCAGCATACCCCAGTCCAGAAGGGCAGGGGAGGGAGAAATGGGGGCAGCGATGCTTGCCAAACGGCCTGCGGGGCGCAACGCCTCTGCGCTGAAATACGATATCCTCACAGCGATGGGGGCCTATGCGCTTAGCCAGGGCAAAGGCGCGCAGAAGCTGGTGCTGCGGTTCATGACACTGATGACTGCGCGCTATAACTGGCAGCGCGATGAGCTGGCGGTGGGACAGCGGGAAATTGCCCGGCTGTGGGATGTGGACGAGCGCACGGTGAAACGCGAGATGGCCAAGCTGCGGGGCTGGGGCTGGCTGGTGGTGAAACGGCAGGGCGCGCGCGGCCGGGTGACCGAATACGGTATCGATCTGGAGCAGCTGCTGGCGGACACCCAGGAACGCTGGGGCGCGGTGGGGCCGGATTTCGAGCACCGGATGCAAGGCACGGATGAGCCCACACCAAATGTGGTGCCGTTGCGACCCGGGGCAACCCCGCCTGCGCCGGATGTGTCTGATGGCCAAGAATGGAGCCTGGCCAAGGCAGTTCTGCATGCGGAAGACCCGGCCAACTATGCGTCGTGGGTGCAGGGGCTGGAACGTGCAGGCAGGGCAGGGGGCAGGCTGGTGCTGAAGGCCCCGAGCCGGTTCCATGCGAATTACGTGATGTCGCATCTGATGCCGCGGCTGCTGGCGGCCTGCCGGGATGTGGACAGCGATGTTTCGACCATCGTCGTTGAGGCCTAGGCCCATCAGAGCCTGAGATCAAATCCGCTCGTGGGCGGTTGAACCCTGAGGCGGCGCGGCATTATGTGGGCGGGCAGGGTGTTTGCCTATGAAACCGCCCGCAGCATGAAGGAGCAACCCGGATGAGCGGTGCGCAAGAGAAGATCTGTGTCATTGGCCTTGGCTATGTGGGGCTGCCGTTGGCAGCGGCGTTCGGGCAGCATCGGGACGTTGTCGGGTTTGACATTGACCCCAGCCGCATTGCTGAGCTGCGCCGGGGTGAGGACCGCACCCGCGAGTTGGGCGCAGAAGAGCTGGCGGTCGCGGAGCATCTGAGCTTTACCTCTGATCCTGCGGAGATTGCGGAATGTGCGATTTACATCGTCACCGTGCCGACACCGGTGGATGCCAATCACACGCCGGATCTGGGACCTTTGCTGTCGGCCTCGGCGGTGGTGGGCGGGGTGCTGAAACCCGGTGATCTGGTGATCTATGAATCGACCGTCTATCCCGGCGCCACCGAGGAAGACTGTGTGCCGGTGCTGGAGGCGCGGTCTGGTCTGGTGTTCAATCAGGATTTCTTTGCCGGCTACTCGCCGGAGCGGATCAATCCGGGCGACAAGCAGCGGCGGCTGGAGGATATCGTTAAGGTCACGTCCGGGTCGACGCCAGAAGTGGCGGCGCGGGTTGATGCGCTGTACCGCGAGGTGGTTTCGGCAGGCACCCATAAGGCGGCCAGCATCCGGGTGGCGGAGGCGGCCAAGGTGATCGAGAACAGCCAGCGGGATATCAACATTGCGCTGGTGAATGAGCTGGCCAAGATCTTCAACAAGATGGGGATCGATACCGAGGCGGTGCTGAAGGCGGCCGGCACCAAGTGGAATTTCCTGCCGTTCCGCCCCGGTCTGGTCGGCGGGCATTGCATTGGGGTGGACCCCTATTATCTGACCCACAAGGCCGAGCAGCTGGGGTATCACCCGGAGATCCTGCTGGCGGGCCGCCGGCTGAACGATGGCATGGGCGCCTATGTGGCCGGCGAGATGGTCAAGGCGATGCTGAAGCGCGGCCTGCCGGTGGCTGGCGCGCGGGTCTTGGTGATGGGGCTGACGTTCAAGGAGAACTGCCCGGACCTGCGCAATACGCGGGTGATTGATGTGGTGCGCGAGCTGCAACAATACGGCGCGGTGGTGGACGTGTTTGATCCCCATGCCGACCCGGAGGAAGCGCAAGCCGAATACGGCATTTCGCTGGTGGCTGAGCCGGGGCGGGGGGGCTATGCCGGGGTGGTGCTGGCGGTGGCCCATTCGGAGTTCCGGGCGATGGGCGCGCAGGCGATCCGCGCCTTGGGGGCGGAAGGCGCGCTGGTCTATGACCTGAAATACGTGCTGGCACCGGATGAGGCGGATTTGCGGCTCTAACCCGGGGGGGGATGGCATCGGTGCGGCTGGAAGGGGATCATAAGCGGGCCATGCGGGACGAATGGGAAGTCCAGAATCCGTTTATCGGCGGGGATGTCTGAAGGGCCGGAGGGTCGCTGTCAGGTCCAGCCGTATGCTGCGGAGGATGGGCCATTGGTTTTGAGGAGCGCGAGCCGGTCAAATGCCTCGCGGAAAGTTGGACGCGCATCAGCTGCCACAGTCCATATCACCAGCTGCGGGCCTTCGACGGTCTCGAACCAGCGGCTCTTGCGGTCCAGAAAGAGGCCGTGCTCGCTGTTAAACGTGTAGTCGCGCAGGCTTTCCAAATTGTCCCAGACAGATACCGTGGCCGACATCCGGCTATTGCAGCCAAGCTCGTGCAGCTGGGCGGCGGCCTCTGCCTCACCGATGCGCCAGATAAATCCGGAATGTGTCTCTGCCAGAGCGTAGATACGGTCAAGGGCGGCATTGAATTCTGCCATTTCCGGGTGGTCGAGCGGATGATGCATCCGTCCCCAGTTCATCTGCGCAATGGCCATGACGCGCGTCCCCGCTTTTGTTCAGGGGCATGGTACAGAGAGGAGACATCCCGCCGTACGTTTTTTGCGCTATGGATTGCTGCAAATGCGCCATCAGCGGCCCACCCGTGGCAATTTCGGGCCGCTCCAATAGGCGCCGCTGTCCTGGCGCAGGGCATCGTAGGCTTCGATGCGGCGCCGGGCGTCTTCGCCGCCGGCCTCTATCAGATGGGTGAGCAGGCATTCCAGCACAGCCATGGCGCCGCCGACGGCACCGAAGGGGTGCAATGAATTGGCGGCGACCGCCAGCACGTGGTCGGTGCGGATGCCGGGGGCGATGACCTCGCTGTCGGAGATCAGGATCACCGATGCACCGCGGTCGCCCGCCAGCCGCAGCGCCTGGATGGTGCTGGCGGAGTAGGGGGCGAAGGTGAATGCGATCAGGCAGTCCTCGGGGGTGATGTCCAGCAGGTCGTCCAGTGCCGCGCCCATGTGGCGGGGCACCAGATCCAGCGAGGGCAGGGCCATCCGACCGACATAGTGAAAGTAATAGGCCAGCGCATAAGAAGACCGGGTGGCGGTGACATAGCTGCGGCGCGCGGTCAGCAGGGTGTCGACGATGGCCTGGGTGCGCTCTGCCGTCATCAGCCGCAGGGAGCGGGAGGTGATGTTGAGCTGATTGCGCGCCGCGGCTGCCTGCAACGCGCCCGCGGGGCCTTCGGTGCCCATGCTCTCTAGCCAGTCCTGGCCGAGGCCGGTCTCTTGCGTGGTGGTGAGGGCGGCACGGAAGGGGGCGCGGAAGGCTTCAAACGTGTCATAGCCCAGATGCCGGGCAAGGCGGACAAAGCCGTTGGCGCTGATGCCGGTCTTTTCGGCGGAGGTGCGGACAGTGTCGAGGCCGAAGTCGCCGGGATTGTCGATCACGTATTTGGCGGCGGTTCTCAGCTTGGGCGGCAGGCTGTCCAACCGGTCCTTGAGGTGCTGGGTCAGCCGGATGGTCTGCTTGGGGTCGAGATGCGGGTCCATCGCGCTATCAGAGCAGATGTTTGGAGAATGGCAAGTGTGGAACGGATGTTATTCCGTCAGGAAGGCCATCAGATCCTGACGGGCGTGCAGGATGCGGAGGATTTCGAGGTGGTCCTGGTCCAGCCGGTAGCTCACCAGATGCGCACCCGACGGGTGGATACGGACTGGCGGCGTGAATTCGGAGCGTTTGCGGGCCATTTCGGGGAAATCGGCAAGCAGATCGAACAGGGCAAAGAGACTGTCGGCATAGGCGTCGGCCTGCGCCTCGCCCCAGGTTTCCAGGCCATAGCGCCAGATGGCGGCGAGATCGGCGCGGGCGGCGGGGCGGATCACCCAGCGCGGGTCAGCCATTGCGGCGCATGGAGGCCTTGAAATCCTGGGCTGTCAGCGTTTGCGCGGGGCCGCTGGCAAGGCCTGCGTCAATGGCGGATTGCAGCTCTGCAATGGCTTTGGCACGGGTCTGGTCGCGGCGGATCAGGTCGCGGACATAGTCGCTGGAATTGGCATAGGTGCCGGTGCGGGCCTGTTCTTCGACCCAATCCTTCATCTGCTCCGGCAGGGATACGTTCATGGTGGCCATGGGCAGGCTCCTTTCGCCGGGACAGGATATGGCAATCCTTGTCATATTGGCAAGCAATAGAGCGGCGACGGCAGCGCCCGTCCCGCCGGGACGGGCGCTGCCCGGCCTGTCGGCCGTGCTGTCGGCTGGCCGGTCAGGCTGAAACCACCTTGAGGCCCTTTTCTTCGAGCGGCTGGATGGTGCCGTCTTCGCTGACGGTTACCTTGTCGCCATGTTCAAGGCTGTCGAGGCCCTTGCAGGCGACCAGCATCAGCACGTCTTTTTCGCGGGCGACAATGGCCATGTGGCTGAGCCAGCCGCCGATCTCGCTGAGCACCGCGCCAGAGCGTTGGACGTAGGGCAGCCAGGCCGGGTTGACCATACGGCAGACCAGAATGTCGCCGTTCTGGAAATCTGCAAAGGCCGCCGGGTCGATGCAGCTGTCGTCCTCCATCCAGAACACCCGGGCGGTGGCGCTGCCGCTGCCTGCTACACAGGTGCCGCCCATGGCGCCGCCACCGGACGGGGCCTGGGCCCCCAGCGACAGCAATTCGCAGTCCCGCAGAGTGAGGGTGACAGCTGAGGGCGCGGATTTCTTGCGCAGGGTTTCCTTTTCTGCCCGCGCTTCGGCCAGATCGCGCAGCGCGTCCCTGTGCGACCAGTTGCTGTCGAGGATTTCATCGAAGGTCAGGCTGAAGACAAGCTCCTCCAGCCCGCTGGTCTGGCCCAGTGCCAGCAGCGCGCGGCGCAGCTCGGCGACGACGCGCAGGGCTTCGTGTTTGGCCTGTTCCTTGAGGTCCTGATAGGTGATGGCAATACCGATGATATCGTCCAGCTCATCCGGGAGGTTGGCAGGGACCGGCACGGCGCCGATCGGCTCGACCGAAGTGTTGAGCAGCGAATGCAGCAGTGTCGGTGCCTCATTGTAGCGCGGCGAGGACAGCTCGTAATCGAAGATCGAACGGTGGCCCATCAGCTGCATGGCCCGCGCCTGAGCATCCTTGCCGGTGCAGGAGGCGAGCAGGCTGGAGGGCGCATTGGGCAGGTCTGCATGCATCAGATGCGCCCGCAGGGCCGGGTCGCCGGCGGCTGCGCTGCCGGCCTCGCCCATGGTGAAACCTGCCAGGATGTTGATCTTTTCCGCTTCCAGATAGACCTCATGGATGAACATGTCCTTGAGGGTACCAATTGCCTCCAGCAGCTTATCCTGAGGCAGGGCGGTGTAATCCATGGCCTGCCAGAAGGCGAGTTTGTTCTTCAGCTCTGGCATCACCTCATTGCGGAAGCGCAGGATCATCGGATGCGCCTGTTTGCGCAGCTGCTTGGCCTTGGCGGCGGTCAGCTTTAGGGTCATGTCCTGCTTTAGTGCCACATCGACGTAGGTTTTGCCGAACAGGTTCACCAGGTGACCGTCGCGTCCTTCGGGCAGGCCATAAGGCACCCCAAGTGCGCGGCAGGCCAGGTCAACGCTGCCGCCAGGGCTCCACAGCGCGCTCATCAGCGAGAAGCTGAGCGGGGCGGGACGGGGCAGGACCTCGGACATTTCGTCCTGTTCCAGGATGGTCTGGTCCGGGTCGGCGTCCGCATAACGGTCCAGTACATCGCGCCATTCGGCCAGACGGGTCTGCTCTTGTTCGGTGCCGAGCGACAGCGTGGTAATGTCGCGGCTCTGGACGATCTGGAACTGGCCGTTTGCATAGGCCCATTCCACATCCTGCGGCGCGCCAAAGGTGGCTTCGATCTGTTTGCCAAGCGCCAAGAGCGGCGCCATATCCAGCGTCTGATCCTGATCTTCAGCTGCGGGCTGACCGGTGTAGCGGCCAAAACGCAAGGAGGTCGGGGTGACGCGGCCGGACACCAGATCTTCGCCGCAGCCTTCGACCCATTCGATCATCGCCATGCCGGGCGCCATCGGGTCCTGGGTAAAGAGGACACCGGCATAGTCGGCCTGCACCATCTCCTGGACCACGATATTGCCCTGGCCGCCGTCGGCCGAGTAGCTGGCAGCGCGCTCGGATGAGAAGCTTTCCACCACTTCGTCAAGGGCGGCGCGCATGGTTGCTGCGGTCACATCCAGCACCGATTCAAAGACACCGGCAAAGCTTTGGCCGGCGCCGTCCTCATTGCTGGCAGAGGAGCGCACGGCGACGGGCTGGCCGCCTGCGAGGCTGAAAACCTCTGCGGCAAATGCATCTTTCTGGGCATCCGCCATGGCGCGGTAGTCCTGAATGGCGTCTGATCGCAGGATGACACCGCCGGGTACCGGCAGGCCTGCGTTTTTCAGCACGGACAGGCGCAGGGCCTTGTTGCCGGCCTCTGCCAGTTCTTCGCTGTATCCCATCGGGATCACGCCACGCGGCAGTTTGACAAGGCGGCGCTGGTGGCTGCGCAAGGCAAGCGCTTGGCCCAGCCTGGCATGCATGCCGGTGACATAGGCGCGCTGCACCAGCAGCAGCGACAGGCTGAAGCAGAGATAGGCATTGGCGGCCCCCGACAGGCTGAACACCATGGCAAAAAGCGCCGGCATGCCCAGCACCATCCACAGGGTTTTCTGGCGCGGGGTCTTGGCCACGGCCCACAGCAGGTAGACGGCGGCGAGCGCACAGAACAGCACCGGCATGATGAACAGCGGATCGGGCAGGCCAAGGTCGGCCATCCACAGGAACGGGGTTTGCAGGCTGGCGCTGGCCTCTTGTGCGGCAGAGACGCCCAGCATCATCACCGGCAAGAACAGCAGCGCGGTGAGGTTCTTCATCGGGGTCAGGCCCTTGTCCTTGTAGAACGCCTGCACCGCGCGTGCCTTGCGCACCGGGTCGTGGGCCAGCTTTGCCTTCAGCGCCTTCATTTCATCGGCGGTGTCATTGGTGATGATCTGATCGCGTTCGGATTTCAGCGCCACCGGCAGCACCAGAATGCGGGTCAGGACGGACAGTGCTAGCAGGCCCAGCAGGATATGGCTGCGTTCATGCACCCACAGTAGCGCAGCGGCCAGCGCCGAGATCGCCTTGCCCCACAGGCCGCCTTGCTGATCGGCCAGCCAGGCCTGCACATGCGGCTTTGGCGGCGGCGCCACGAAATACTCCCACGGCAGGGTGTAACGGCCACGGAAGTCGAGGCCTTGCTGCGACAGCTCCAGCCCCAGCACCTGGCTCATGAAGCAGCTGCGCCGGTCATAGCAGGCGGCAATGGTGGGTTTGTCCGGGTCCAGCTGTGCGATGCGCTCCATCAGATCCGCAGTGGTCATCTTGCGGATCGGGATGTTGACGGCGCCGGGCAGATGGCCGCCCTCGAAATCTCCGGGATAGCGGGTGTCGACGATCTGCAGGTCCTCGGTGGTGAGCAGGCTGGTGAAATCATCGGTGCTGAGCAGCACGTCCTTGCCCGGGTAGTCCGGGATGGCGCGCAGGTCGGAGAGGGTTTTGACATCCTTGTCGGAGAAGTCGCGCCCCTCGACGATCCATTTCTCGATGCCGCCGGCAATGAAGCTGCAGTCGATGCCCATTGCTGCCAGCTTGGCGCAGGTTTCCGAACTGCGATTGCCATTGTGGCAAAACAGCACAACCTTCTGGCCGGGCTGAACCGGGCGGGACTGCAGGAAATCCGGGAAGCGGATATGGGTGGCGCCGGGCAGGGTGCCCATGGCGTTCTCGCCGGTTTCGCGGATGTCATAGAACAGGGTTTGGCCGTCCTGCAGGGCAGCGGCGGCGTCTGTGGTACTCATCGCCAGCGGGTGGTCTTCCTGCTTGGAAAAGCTGGTTTCCTTGAGCGAGGCGTCCTTGATGACGGTGCCGTCAAACTGCGCCGGTCGCGTCAAAGTGGATTGCAGTCTTGCCAGCTCGGACTGTGCATGCGAGGAATACTGCCAATAGTTGCCGGCAGCCAGTGCAAGAGCTGCCAGTAGGAGGAATGAAATCAGCTTCACCGGGTAACGGACATGTGAACCGCCCGCTTTGGGCGCAAAACCCAGTTTTGCGGCAATGACGGCACCCAAGCCGGAAATCATGGCGATGCCCACGGCCAGGACCTGAGACAGAGAAGACACCGAACCGATCACCAGTTCCGGCGAAGGAATGGCAAGGGCCGCAACCGGAAGCGCGGATAAAAGCGATGCCAGCGCAATGGTTTGGGCTGAGCGGCGGCGGGACTGTGTGGTCCTGGAGGGCATAGGGTTTTGCGTCACGGTGGATCCTGTCGGGCCAGCTGAGTGTATTGTTTCAAATTAAGGCGAATTTGCCTAAAAGATTATGAAAACCTTACTGAAGGGTTAATATAGGCGCTGGAGAATAAAAGAACCGCAAAATTTTTCCGACAATTGCATATGCGTTAACATTGTATTCTTAACGATGTGCCATGTATCCATGACGCGCGGCCTTCCTGCCGGGCGAGCCGATGCAAATCAGGAGGCGAGAACTGTGAAGATGTTTGTGCGGACCTTTGGTATCATTGCGCTTTTCCGCAAGCGCCTGGAGGTTGCTGTCCCCGGCGCTTTGCTGGCTGTTTGGCTCGCGGCACTGTTGCCCGCGGCGGGTCTGGCTGGAACAGAACTGGTTTTCGGCACCTATGCGGCAGATAAACCAACCGCAACGGTTAAAAAATATCAGCCGTTTCTCTCCTTCCTGTCCAAGCGGATGAGTCAGGAACTGGGCAAACCGGTCAAGATCCGGCTGAAGATTGCCAAAGAGTATGAGGACAGCATCCGGCAGCTGGCCAATGGCGAGGTGGATTTCGCCCGTTTTGGCCCTGCGTCCTATGTTCATGTGATGAACGATAACGCTGATATTCAGATTGTCGCTATGGAATCCAAGAACGGCCGGAAGCGGTTCAAAGGGGTCATTGTCGTCCATGCCGACAGCACGCTGCAGTCCGTGTCCGATCTGACCGGAGAGAGCTTTGCTTTTGGCGATGAACTGTCGACCATTGGCCGTTATCTGGCGCAGGAACATCTGCTGGAGGCAGGCATCAGCAGTTCCGATCTGAAGGCGTTCGACTATCTGGGTCGGCATGATCTGGTCGGCGAGGCGGTGGGCGCGGGCAAATATACAGCCGGTGCCCTGAAGGAAAGCACCTACAAAAAGCTGGTTTCCAAAGGGGTGCCGATCCGGGTACTGGCCTCCTTTGACAATGTGACCAAACCCTGGCTGGCCGCGGCGGATATGCCGCCGGATGTGCTGGAGGCGATGCGCCAGGTGATGCTGGCTTCGGAGAACGAGGAGATCGTGCGCAAGATTTCCAAGAATGGCTTCCTTGAAGGGAGCGATCAGGACTATGACATTATCCGCCGGGCGATGGAGCGCAGCCTGGCCTTTTAAAACGTTGCGTTGGCAGAATGAAGCGTACGAGTATCCTTTTCCAGATCGTGCTGTCGATGCTATTGGCGGCATCGGCTGTTGGCATTGTCGTTGGCGATCTGGCGCAGCGCCAGGAGGTGCAGAGACTGGAAGCCCAGCTGGCCGGGCAGGCGGATCTCACGGTTTCCCTGCTGACCGGGCTGATGCTGGAATCGATTATCGTTGAAGATGTGCCGGTGCTGGAGACCGGCTTGATCGAGGCGGTTGCCCGCAGGCCACAGATTGTGTCGATCAAGATCCTCACCCCGGCGGGCAAGCTGCTGGCGGCGGCCAATGCGCCAGGGGGCGTGCCAGAGGGCAGCCGGGTGATGTATGAGCGGCCGATCGAACTGGAAGGGGCTGTCTTCGGCACCATGGTGGTCGAATGGTCAACCCGGGAAGGCGAGGCCCTTGTGGCCGCTTCGGTGCGTCAGATCCTGCTTTGGACGGTGGTGCCGGTGCTTGCGCTGTCGTTGCTGGTTCTGCTGCTGGTGCACTGTCTGGCACTGCGGCCGCTGCAGGTGATTCACAATAGGATGTCGGATGCAATTGCCGGCCTGCGCAGCCCGGCGCAGCCCCTGCCCTGGTATGCGTCCCGCGAGTTCCGGGCGCTGGATTTCTCGGTAGGGGTGCTGGAGGAGACCTTTGCCGAGCGCGATGAGCGCGAGTTTGCCATGGAGCAGGCCCGCGAAGCGGCGGATACCGCCAACCGCGCAAAATCGGATTTCCTGGCCAATATGAGCCATGAAATCCGCACGCCGATGAACGGGGTTATCGGCATGGCGGAACTGCTGCAGGAAACCAGGCTGGATGACGACCAGCAGATGTATGCGGAGACGATTTCGAAATCGGGTGCGGCGCTGCTGACGATCATCAATGACATTCTGAATTTCTCCAAGATCGAAGCGGGCAAGGTCGAATTCGCGACGGAGCCTTTCAATCTTCAGACCGCTGTTGAAGATGTGGTGACTTTGCTGTCGCCGAAAGCGGCGGAAAAAGGCGTTGAGATCACCATGCGCTACGATCCGACGCTGCCTGAGATCTTTGAGGGCGACCCGGGCCGGATCCGGCAGGTGATCACCAATGTGGCCGGCAATGCGGTCAAGTTCACCCATCAAGGCTATGTCTTTATTGACGTCACCGGGGTGCAGCGCGACACCGGCAGCTATCTGTTGAAACTGCGGGTGCGCGATACCGGGATCGGCATTGAGCCGGACCGGATAGGCAAGATTTTCCGCGCGTTCGAACAGGTTGACAACGCGGCCACGCGGATGTTCGAGGGCACCGGCCTGGGGCTGGCGATTTCGTCGCGGCTGCTGACGTTGATGGGCGGATCGGTGCAAGCGGAATCGGAGCCGGGCAAAGGATCGGTTTTCACCATTGAGCTGCCATTGCGGCCGGGCCGCCCGGCGGCTGAGGTGCCGCAGGGCGGCCCGCCGGACTTTGTCGGGCTGCAGGGCTTGCTGGTGGATGACCTGGAGCTGAATCGCGTGGTCCTGTCCGAACGGCTGAGCACATGGGGGGTGGCCTGCACGCTGGCGGCGTCTGCGAGTGAAGGGCTGGAAATCCTGTCTGATGCGCAGCTGGACGGGCGCCGTTTCGACTTTGCCATCCTGGATTTTCAGATGCCGGCCATGGACGGCTGCGCTCTGGCTGCGCGGATCCGGGCAATGCCAGGTTTCGAACCTATGCCGCTGATCATTCTGTCCTCGGTGGAGCAGGCCTTGAGCCGGGAAGATTTTGCGGCCATCGGCAACTGTGAATTTGCGCTGAAACCGGTGCGCGCGGTTCAGCTGCGGCAGGTGCTTGGGCGGGCGCTCAGCCTGCCTGTCCGGGAGGCTGGGACTGCCGCGGGGCGGCCCTCCGGCACCGCGGCGTGCAGCCGCCGCCTGAAACTGTTGCTGGCAGAGGACAACAGGACCAACCAGCTGGTGGTGACCAAGATGCTGAAGGATGCGTCATTGGACATCAGCATTGCCAAGAATGGCAAAGAAGCGGTGGCCCAGTTCCAGGAAGATCGGCCAGACATTGTGCTGATGGACATGATGATGCCGGAGATGGACGGGCTGGAAGCCACCGCAGAGATGCGCCGGATCGAAGCAGAGAGCGGCGGCGGCACCTGCCCGATTGTCGCGCTGACGGCCAATGCGCTGACCTCGCACAAGGAAGAATGCCTGGAAGCAGGCATGAATGATTTCCTGAGCAAGCCGATCAACAAGAAGGCTTTGCAGGAGGCAATCCGGAAGTGGTCTGGAACATCGGATTTGCAGCGCACCGGCAGCTGACCTTGGCGCTGGCCGGGGCGCCTGGCGCCCCCGGGGGAGAGTTGCTGCGTGCGGGGCCGCCCGGCTGTCAGCTGCGGCGGCGCTGCAGCAGCAAACCGGCCAGGCTGGACGCCGCGAACAGCCCGGCGGCCAGGCAGACGATGCTGGGGCCGGCGGGCGTGTCAAAGGTAAAGGCCAGCTGCAAGCCGCCGATAGCAGACAGCATGCCCAGGAGCGCCGCGATGACGGCCATTCGTTCCGGTGTCGCCGCAAAGGGCCGCGCGGCGGCTGCCGGTATCAGCAGCATGGCTGCGATCAGCAGCACGCCCACCACCTTGATTGCCACGGCCACCACCAGCGCCAGGGCAATGGTCAGCACCATCTGCTCGCGCCGGGGATCAATGCCGGCTGCATGCGCCAGATCCGGGTTCAGGGTGGCCGTCAGCAGCGCGGACCAGCGTTGCCACAAGAGCACCAGCACCAGCACAGCGCCGCTCCAGATCACTGCCAGATCGCTGCGGCCCACCGCCAGGATGTCGCCGAACAGATAGGCCATCAGGTCGATCCGGACCCCTTGCAGGAAGGACACCGCAACCAGGCCGAAGGCCAGCGACGAATGCGCCAGCACCCCCAGCAGCGTGTCCATCGCATAGCCCCGGCCGGCCAGGACAGAGACCGTGCTGGCCATGGCCAGCGCCGTGGCCAGAACGCCTGCAAAGACAGAAACATCAAAGCTGAGCGCCAGCGCCACGCCAAGGATCGAGGCATGCGCGGTGGCATCGCCGAAATAGGCCATCCGGCGCCAGACCACGAAACAGCCCAGGGGTGCTGCCGCCAGGGCCACGCCGATGCCTGCCAATGCGGCGCGGATCAGAAAATCGTCAAGCAGGGTCATTCCGCTGCCTCGTGGTGGTGATCATGGGTGCAGCTGTGGCCGGTATCATGATCATGGCTGTGATTGTGCTCATGCCGGTACAGGGCCAGGGCGCCCTGGGTGCCGCTGCCGAACAGCGCCCGGTATTCCGGGGCGGAGGCAACATGCTCTGGCGCGCCCTCGCAGCAGATATGGCCATTGAGGCAGATCACCCGGTCAGAGGCCGCCATCACCACATGCAGCTCGTGGCTGACCATCAGCACTGCGCAGCCCAGTTCCTGGCGGACCTTTTCGATGCGTTGATAAAGGGCTGCAGAGCCGGGCTGGTCCAGGCCCTGGGTGGCCTCGTCCAGGATCAGCAGCTGCGGATTGCACAGAAGCGCGCGCGCCAGCAGCACCCGCTGGAACTGGCCGCCGGACAGGCCGGACATCTGCCGCGCCGCCAGATTGCCGGCGCCAGCCTGCTCCAGTGCTTCGGCGGCGCGGGCATCGGACACCCGGACAGGCAGGCTGAGAAACCGGCGCACAGTCAGTGGCAGGGTCGGGTCGATGTGCAGTTTCTGCGGCACATAGCCGATGCGCAGGCCGGGCGCGCGGGTGACCGTGCCGCGCGAGGGCTTCAGTGCGCCGATCACGCTGCGCAGCAGGGTGGATTTGCCGGAGCCGTTGGGGCCGACCACGGTGACGATCTCGCCGGCCTGAATGCTGAGGCTGACACTGGACAGCACCGTGTTGCCGCCATGCGCGACGCTGAGGCCATCCAGAGAGAGCAGGCTGCTCATGCGGTCGGGCTTTGCTGGCATTTCGGGCAGAGGCCTTCGGCCTCGATCACGGCGCGTTCGATGATAAAGCCGGCCTCGCGGGCGGCCGCGCCAAGCTGGCCTTGTGACGGTTCGCGGTGCGCCTCGGCCACCGCGTCGCAGGACCGGCAGATCAGGAAGAACGGCGCATGGCTGTCGCCCGGATGGGAACATGCGATAAAAGCATTCAGGCGTTCAATCTTATGGGCCAGACCGTTGGTGACCAGGAAATCCAGAGCGCGATAGGCGACGGGCGGCTGTGAGCCGAGACCCTCCTGGCGCAGCCGGTCGAGGATGTCGTAAGCGCCGAGCGCGCGGTGCTCCTGCAGCAGGATCTCCAGCACCCGGCGGCGGACTTTGGTGAATTGCAGGGCGTGCTGCCGGCAGTGGGCCTCGGCGGCGGCAATGCTGTCATGAACGCAGCTGCTGTGGTCATGCGGTTCGAAACCGAGGGAGTCCATGGCGGCATTCCTTTGGGGGCGGGCCTGTGGGAGGCGGCGCGATTTGCCTCTTGATATGTTATGTTATGACGTTTATCAACCCGAACGAAATGTTATAAAGTTACATCGGAGAGTGACATGCGGAACGCGGTGGCAGCGGCAGTGCTTTTGGCGGCAACGGGGGCGGCCTGGGCAGAGGTGCCCAAGGTTGCGGCGGATATTACGCCGGTGCACGGGCTGGTGGCGCGGGTGATGCAGGGCATGGGCGCGCCGGCCCTGGTGGTTCGGCCGGGCGCTTCGCCGCATGGCTATTCGATGCGCCCCTCTGAGGCGCGGGCGCTGGATCAGGCGGATGTGGTTTTCTGGATGGGGGGTGGTTTGACGACCTGGCTGGAAGGTCCGCTGGAGGAACTGGCGGGCGATGCGCATCGGGTTGCATTGCTGGAAAGCACCGGCACATTGGTGCTGCCGTTCCGCGAGGGCGCCCGGTTTGAGGCGCATGACCATGGTGACCATGAGGCGCAGGAAGATCACGCAAACCATGACGGTCCCGAGGAGCATGAGGACCATACCGGTCACGATGACCACGGCCATGAAGATCATGAAGAACATGATGATCACGCGGGCCATGATGACCATGATCATGAAGAACATGCGGCGCATGAGGATCACGGTGATCATGATGATCACGCCGATGCTGATGGGCATGACCACCAGGGCGCCGATCCGCATGCCTGGCTGCTGCCGGGTAATGCCCAGGCCTGGCTGGATGTAATTGCCAAAGAGCTGGCAGAGCATGACCCGGATAATGCAGCGACCTATGTGGCCAATGCAGAGGCGGGCAAGCAGGAGATTGCAGAGGCTGTGGCAAGCGTTTCGGCTGCGCTGGAGCCGTTCCAGGACAAGCCGTTCATCGTGTTCCACGATGCCTATCAGTATTTTGAGCGGGGCTTTGGTCTTAGCGCGGTCGGGGCGATCACGCTCAGCGATGCGGCAAAGCCAAGTCCGGCGCGGATTGCGGAAATCCGGGATGTGGTGGCGGCTCGGAAAGTGGCCTGCGTGTTTTCCGAGCCGCAGTTCAATCCGGGGCTGGTTGCCACGGTGCTGGATGGCACCGGCGCGGGCACTGCGGTGCTGGATCCCTTGGGGGCCGGGCTGGAACCGGGGCCGCAGTTCTATCCGGCGCTGCTGCAGGATATTGGCGCGGCAATTGCCGGTTGCTGAAGATGCGGGCGCGCCAAGCGGCCTGCCTTGATCACCTGTTGCTGATCAGATGGGTGAGCGTGGCGCCGGTCTCGTAGTAGGTGCTGCGCAGACTCGCAAAGGGCAGGCTGTGGTCGGGGACGGGCGGCACCGGCAGGCAGGTGCTGTCGCCTGTCAGCAGCGCCTCGGCCATGGCGGTACCGAACAGGGTGCCGGGGCCGATACCGCGACCGGAATACCCAAAACAGGCAAAGCCGCCCTGCAGGTCCAGAATCTTGGGCAAATGCTCGGCGGTCATGGCGATGCGACCGTGCCAGTGGCTGCGCAGCTGCGCCTCTTTCAGATCCGGATAAAGGGCTGCCAGTTTGCGGGGCAGCCAGCTGCGGTGCAGCGCGCTGCCGAAATGGTCGAGCGCGCCCATGCCGCCGATGATCAGCCGCCCGGCCTGATCCAGCCGCCAGGACGACATCACCAATGCGGTATCCCAACAGCCTTCCTTCATTGGCAGGATCTGCCTGAGCAGCGGGGCGGGCAGCGGATCGGTGGCGGCCTGGAAATAATGCACCGGGATCACCTGCGGCGCGGCGTAACCGGAGAGGCTGCGGGCATAGGCGTTTGTGGCCATGATCAGATGTTTGGCGCGGATGCTGCCTTTGGGCGTTGCCACATGCCACGTGCTGCCGTCGCGGCTGATGGCGGTGGCGGCAGAATGTTCATGCAGCTGCGCGCCTGCCCGGGCGGCGGCGCGGGCAAGGCCGCGGACAAAGGCGAGCGGCTGGATGGTGCCTGCACGCGGGTCAAACAGGGCGCCGTGCACGGCCTCGGAGCCGGTGCGCTGGATGGCGTCATCGCGCGGCAGCAATTGGACCGGAGCACCGATTGCGCGGAGCTGGGCATGGCGGCGCTGCAGATCTTTCATCCCGGCGGGCGCATGGGCGCAGTGCAGGGTGCCGCCGGTTTCCGCTTCGCATTGGATGGCGTGTTTGGTGATCAGCGAGAACACCATGTCCGGGGCACCCGCCAGCAGCTGGGACAGGCGGCTGCCGGTCCCAGCGCCCAGTTCGGCGTTGATGTCTTCGGGCGGCAGCCAGAGGCCGGCATTGACCAGCCCCACATTACGCCCGGAACCGCCGCTGCCGGTTTCATCTGCCTCGATCAGGTGAACCGAGGCCCCCATTTCTGCGGCTTTCAGTGCAGCAGAGCAGCCGGTAAAGCCGCCGCCGATCACCACAAGATCGGCTTCAGCCTCGCCGGTGAGCTCCTCGAAGGCGGGGGTCTCCTGGCAGGTTTGATGCCAGAGGCAGGATGCCAGATCAGATGTCAAACTTGATCTCCTGAGCAAGCGGCGGCCCGGGTGAGTAAATCACCGTATCGGTCTGCCGGCGCATGTATCCGTTGCAGGCGCCGGAGCTGTTTTCGCGGCCGTCGCCGGTTTTCTTTCCGCCCCCGAAAGCGCCGCCGTTTTCAGCGCCGTCGGGGCCGGTGTTCACATGGGCAATACCGCAGTCCGCGCCCGTTGCCGAGAGGTGAAATCCTGCTCTGAGCCCGAATGGGGTGGTGCCGGAGGCCGTGCAGAAGCTGGAAGCCTGGATGCGCAAGCAATTGCGGACACGGCCGGATTAAGATGTTCTGCCCGGCGTCACCAGGCTGTCAGATATTTGCCTGGGCCATGGTGGGGCGGCGGTTCCGCACCTGCAACCACATCCGGACCAGCTGCCGCTGCAGGGCGGCGGCGGCCAGGCCCAGGGCAATGCCGCCAAAGATGGCCAGCGCATCATTCAACGGGCTGCGGCCCTCGAGCCCTGCCATCGGCATCAGCAGTTCCGGTACAAAGCGGTGCAAAAGATAGATGTGAAAGGCCGCCTGGGCGAGCCGCATCATGGGCCGCACGGCAATGCGTGGCATCGGCAGGCGGGACATGAACAGCAGCCCGGCGATCAGCGCCAGCAGCCACATGTATTTGATCCAGCCGCCGTACCAGTTGCCGCCCAAATAGGCCGCCATCGGCATGATGATGCAGGCGGCGGCCAGCACCAGCAGCCGCTGTGTCAGCGTGCTCGCGGCTGTGATGCACCAGCCAAGCGCAAACAGGTAGAACACCCAGGGCACGGTGAACTGCGCCCGGCCGCCGATGTTCCAGAACTCGGGCACGCCAAGGCGCAGCGCGATGGCAAAACCCAGCAAGCAAAGACCTGCGCGAAAGGCGCCCTGATGCACCAGCCAGCGGCGCAGCGGCGGCAGCATGAACGGCAGGGCCACAAGCAGGGTCATCTGCACGTAGGCTTCGATGAACCAATAGAGATAGGGCAGCATCAGACCGGTTTCGGGGACGGTCAGGGCAAAATTGCCAGCCAGTAAGACCGACACCCAGGGCATCTGCTCCCAGGCGACGGCATAGCCCGCAAGGATCAGGTAGTAGGGGATCAGCACTGCGGCCACGGGTTTGAAAAAACTGTGCAGATCGCCGGATTTCAGCGCGTCCCACCGAAACCCTGCGATGCTCATCCCCATCAGGATGACCATAGCTGCAGCACCGCCGAATACCGGCCAGAAGGTCTGATGCGCCACCACCACGGCGAAGATGGCCAGAACCCGGGCGACAAGATCAAAGGGCAGGCCTGCGGCGGGCGCTGGAGCGGCCTGCTGCAAGTCCTTGACGGGCATCTTTTCCCAGCCCGCCGGGGCGCCGCCCAGAATGTCGTCCAGCGCCAGCGACAGTTCCACATGGCGCAGCGAGTCGCCGCCAAGCGAGGCAAAGCTGTCGTTGCGGCCCACGGTCTGCGGCGCAAATGCCGCCTGATAGGCAGCCAGAACCCCTTTGGCGCGCTTGGGGGCTGCCGATTGGGCCCGAAGCATCGGGTAGTCGATCTTGCCATTGGCGCGGCGCGGCAGGGATTTGCGCGGGATCACGGTGAAATGCTGCTGGCCGACGCCGGTCATCCGGGCGGCCAGGGCGGCGATGCCATCCGGGTGGCCGCAGATGGCGATGGAGATACGGGTATCGTCGCCCCAGACTGAGGCCTCGTGCCCCTGGGCGGCCAGGGCGCGTTCAATGGCGTCATGGCCGATGCGCAGCCCGGCGATCTTGGACATCCGCGACAGCCGGCCGGTGATATGGTAGAGGCCACAAGCCGCGCGCCGGGCCAGATCACCGGTGGCGAGTTCGCTGAGTTCTGCGCCTTTGAGCAGATCTGCGCTGCCTTCGGCATAGCCCATCATCACGTTCGGGCCTTTATAGATCAGCTCTCCCTCACCTTCCGGTGTGGTGATGTCCCTGCCGCCGGCGTCGCGTAGCAGCAGCTGGCCGCCAGGAATGGCAAGACCAGCGGCACCGGCGTTGTCCTGCGCCAGCTCTGGCGGCAGATAGCTGATCCGCGCAGTGGCCTCTGTCTGGCCGTACATGACAAAGAACCGGCCTGAGCGGTGCTGCATCCGGGCAGCCCATGTGCGGACCTGCTCCGGTTCCATTGCGCCGCCCGCAACGGTCAGTGTCCTGAGAGATCCGGGCAGCGCCTGCGCCAGGCCGGCGCTTTCCAGCAGCCGGAAGTGATGCGGAACCCCAGCCAGGCTGGTGGCGGCGGAGGCAGCAAGAGCCTCTGCAAACCCGGTGTCCAGCACCGAGCCGGGGGCCAGCCATAGGCTGGCGCCAGCTGCCAGATGCGAATGCAGCACCGACAACCCGTAGGAATAATGCAGCGGCAGGATCAGCGCGGCGCGGTCCTGGGGCTGGATCTCCAGATACTCGGCAATGGCGCGGGCGTTGCTGTCCACGGCTGTGGCAGACAGGCGCACGCCGCGGCCGTGGCCGGTGCTGCCAGAGGTTTGCAGCAGCAGGGCAAGCTCGGGATGGATATCTGCGGGCGCGCGCGTATGTGCAATCAGCTGCCAGCTGCCGTTCACATGGCGAAAGCTGGCGGCAGGGCAGAAGCGGTCTTCCAGGCGGGCGGCGGTCTCGGCATCCCTGGCGGGCAGCGGCATCACTGCATGGCCGGCCGCGAGCGCGCCGAGATAGGCCGCAATGGCCTGCGGATCGCTTGCAGCTTCCACCGCAATCAGCCGCCGAACGGGCGGCAACTGGCGTGCAAAGTCTTCTGCGGCGTCTGCCAAGGCAGCATAGGTCAGCTGCGGTCCTGCTGCCGGTATCAGGCAGGGCCGGGCGCCAAAAATGCGCAAACTTGCCAAGTCATAAAACATCCGCAACTCCTTCGAGCGCGGCGGGTATTATAATTTACTAATTCTGTCAATTATTCCTGAGCAGCTTGTTGCCGCCCACGCAGGAAGATCGCGTGAAGTTGCAACCAAGCTGAAATGTCACCTGTGAGCGATACCTGAACTGCGACTCCTATTGGCGTTGAGGGTAGGGGGATCGGCCCATCTCTTCCATCATCTTTTCACGGAAGACTTCAGCGGGCGTCTTCCATCCAAGGCACTTGCGAGGCGTATTGTTGAGCCGATCACAGATCACCTTCATGTCCTCGTCTGTGATCGTCCTAATGTCGCGCTTGCGAGGAAGCCATCTTCGGACCCTTCGATTGGTGTTCTCGACCGTGCCTTTTTGCCACGGGCTGGAAGGATCGCAGAACCATGTCTGCGTCCCGATTTCGGCCTGCAAATGTGGCCAGCTGACGAACTCGGTACCGCGATCAAAGGTGTGATTGATTTGCGGGCCAGATGAGGCAGGTCGCGTACGGCTTTCATAATTTTCCCCATCACCGGCTTGGTGCGCTTGTTCGGGTTCTTCAGCAGCACGGTGAAGCGGCTGACACGTTCGACCAGCGAGGTGACATTGGTTTGCCCAAGTTTCTGTTTGAACAGCATCAAATCTCCCTCCCAGTGCCCAAACTGGCGACGGTGAGCGACATCATCTGGCCGGAATAGAATGCTGACATCACGGTCGAACTTGGGCTTCTGGCGCTTCCTGGCACGGCGTGGCCTGCGGGATTTCCGATGTTCGGGCAAGTACCACCAGAGCTCTTGGTCCATGCCTTCCTTAGAATAGATGTAGCGGTAGATCGTCTCCTGGCAGACGCGTAGCGTAGCACCTTCATAGATCATCCGGTTGCCGATCTGCTCGGGCGTCCATCCTTGCTTGATCCGTTCGATGACGCGCTTGCACAGATCGGGATGTCTGATCAGCTTGCGTTGCGTGGAACGGCGTTGCTGCGTGCGCTGGTGTGCTGCCATGCCGAAGTATCCCGCGTACTTCTTGGGAAAGGCATCATCGGCCCAGAAGTTGCGTTTGATCTCTCGGAATATCGTCGACTTGTGACGCTTCAAAACGCGCGCCATCTCAGCGACAGGGACCTTTGCAAGCCACCAGTCTTCGATCCTGCGCCGTTCTTGTAAGCTCAGTTGCGTATATACCGTTCCCATGCAATATTCCTCCTATTAGATAACTCATTGTTTTCTAATAGGAG